>JAHDEO010000611.1 GCA_020628725.1 Saprospiraceae bacterium | reverse complement strand
TTTGAATTATCTTTACTCACGTTAATATTAAGTTCTATTGTTTTGGTGCAAAGTTCGCGGATTTTTACGCAAGCAAAGGTACAAAATTTATTTGGGTTTTAAAACATTTTGTTTTAAATTTTTTGGTTTAATGTAGCGCGGCACTTCCAGTCCGCGTCACGTAGAACGACGCTTCCAGCTCGTTCACCCCGTAGCGCGGTACTTCCAGTCCGCGCAGTACGAAAACTAATGCGGAACGGACTGGAAGTACCGTTCTACAGACGCGGACTGGAAGTGCCGCGCTACTTTGCTGCATTCTTTTGGTGAAAAAACATATATTTGCTATGGAACGAGCTGGAAGCACCGTTCTACGTGACGCGGACTGGAAGTCGCGCGCTACTTTCCCACACTTTTTTTATATTTGTGAAAAAATAACACGAAACACCCCGCGTACTACACCTAACTCACAAACGCGGAACTCTCAACTCGAATACCATGAGCCAATCCATTTTAAAACTTATTAGGCAAGCTAAACAGGAAAAATGGACAACTCTTGAGTTTTTAGTGGATAGCATTGATGAGGAGGTCTTCGAGGAACTTTCTTTGTTATCTCATATAGAAGAATTATGTATCTACATTCAAGGAGATCACGGTAATTTTTTTAACAAAAAAAATGAGGTACGATTTTCAGGAACAATAAATAGATATTCACTTCCATCTACCTTGAAAAGGTTACAAAATCTGAAAAAACTTACAATTACGGGTTATTACTTCCACGAATCAGGAACAACTACCCCACATCACACTGAAAAAGAGGAATATAAAGAGTTTATTCATTCAAGTATTGCACAAATTAAAGATATATCAGTTTTAAAAGAACTAAAGAACTTAGTTTATCTTGATTTGAGTAATAACATAATTGAGGATGTAGAACCTTTAGGTGGTTTAAAGTTCTTAGAAACACTAATATTAAAAAATAATAATTTATCCAATGTTGAATCATTAAAAAAACTAAAATCACTTTTGAAGTTAGATTTGGGCAACTATATAAACCCAACAGAAAATATAATTTTTACTGAGGGCAATAACCTTGAAACTGACTCTAATATTTATTTTAGAAAACATAACAGATTTAACCACATAAAAGATATTTCATTTGTAAGAAACCTTAACAGACTCCAAAAACTTAATTTAGCTTGGAACCCAATTTATACCATGACCCATTTCATACATTTAATAAAAAAAAATATTCCTATTTTGATAAATAATAGAGATGAAAATGGTATAAATCTTCATGGTTGTCCTATTGAGGCTCCACCAAGAGAGATTATTCAAAGAGGAAATGAAGCTGTCCTTCGTTACTTTAACGAATTAGAAAAAGGTAAAATACCTAACGACACTTTAAAACTCATTCTACTTGGCAATACTACCGCTGGTAAAACCTCATTAATCAAATACCTGATGTACGAAGAGTTTAGCTCCAAACAAAATAGTACGCATGGTATGGAAATAACTTTATGGCAACCGCAAGAATTGAAGGGTATTAACATCAACGTTTGGGATTTTGGTGGACAAGAATACTATCATGCAACGCATCGCTTGTTTTTAAGCAATAATGCAGTTTACATACTATTGTGGGACAAAACAACAGACAGAACAGGCACCAAGCCTATTTATATCTACATTGAAGGTCTAGAAAAGAGACAAAAGCGACATTATGACATTTTTCCATATGAATATTGGTTGGAAAGTATTCGACATTATGCTAAAGATAGTGAAATATTCGTTGTACAAAATAAGTCAAGATATAGATTTCCTATGGCAGAAGATGTGCGACTAAGATACGGCTTGGAGCGCGACAAGGAGTTTCATATTTGTCTGCAAAAAGCGGATGCTTGTCGGGCGCAACCGGAGGAAGATGTGGACGGTTGGTGGTCGGGCTACGGGCAGTTTCGGCGGAAGTTGCTGCATACGCTTCGGGAGTCGGTGTCGAAGTATGATTTGGTGAGTTATTGGGTGCCGATTCGGGAGGCGATACTGGCGCGGGAGGAAAATTATTTGGACTTGGCGCATTTTAAGGAGATTTGCCAAGCCGCCGCAGGGGATGAGGTGGAGATTGCCTTTGATTTGTTGATGATTTATTTGCGGGATATTGCTTCGGTGATTTTGTATTATGAGGAGGATGAGGACTTGAACGATACGGTGTTTATCAAGCCTAATTGGTTGAATCAAAATATTTATAATATTCTGAATTATAAGGTTTTGGATGATGAAGGCGAGTTTGATGACGCGCATGTAGTGCGTGTGGTGGGCGCGTCGCAGGCGAGGCAGTTTGTGGCATTGATGAAGCAATTTGGGTTGATATTTGATTTGCCGGATGCGGAGGGGCGGTATGTTGCACCGCAGTATTTACCGAAATCGTGTAGCAATGAAATCGCCCTGAATCTCTTCCTCAAATCCGCCAAACCTCAACATGCTTTCACCTTGCATTTTCCGAAGTTTTTACCCAAAAGTGTGATGACGCGCTTTTTGGCAACCTACGGTTCAAAGACGCAAAATCACCTGTTTTGGAAATATGGGATTTGCTTTTTTGAAGAAGAAACAGGCGTGTATGCAACATACGAATATGAGGAAAATAAAATTCGCGTGGAGGTGCAAGACGGCTCAAAGCGCGTAGCGGGTTTGGTCTTTCAGACGCTTTACCAAATCATTCAAAATGATGAATTTGAAGTCATCCTGGAAGGGCGGTCGCCGATGCTTTGGCGGGATTTGTTGCGGGATAGCGGGCGGTTGAATCCGGCTTTGGTGCGAGCATACCAACATTTGATGAAGCCGCCTGAATCTGAAAATGAAATTACACCTATTATGAAAAAAATATTTATTTCTTATTCCCACGAAGACATGGCTTACAAAAACAAATTTGAAAAAGCATTCGACGTGCAAAGACGTATGGGAAAGGTCGAAATTTGGAATGACCAGCAGATTAAAGCCGGAGAAAAATGGCAAGATAAAATCATGGATAATCTCGAAAGTGCGGATATTATTGTGCTATTATTGAGTTCAGATTTTTTGGCTTCTAATTTTGTTTGGGACAAAGAATTTCCTGTGATAAAAAGGCGTTATGAGGCGGACGAGGCGCAGGTTGTTCCTATTCTATTGCGCCCTTGTGATTGGACGGCATTAGAATACGCTGAAACTCAAATTATTCCCTCTGAAAATGGAAAATTGATTCCCATTTCTCAATGGGACGATAGTGACGCAGCTTTTCAGAAGGTGGTGGAAGAGATTAAGCAGTTGCTTTGATTTTTTCGGGCTGCGCCCGGCGGCAGTTAAAACAGCCGGTACAAAATAAAAAAGTCGAACCACCGTAGCAGCCCGACTTTCATAATATTGGATTGTATTTCTTATAATCTTACTTCTGTAT
>JAHDEO010000610.1 GCA_020628725.1 Saprospiraceae bacterium | reverse complement strand
GATGGCGCGTGCGAATATATCTATCGTGTCAACGGCTTGCCCGGTTCCGGTGGCATTCCGCAGGGAGAACCACTGCCGAATAATATTAAGTTCAACCAATATATCGCCAATCACACCTATCCGGGCAGATTCACTTATTTCATCACCATGACCGACCCCAATCGAAATGCTGATATTCTCAATGTTAATAATGGAAATTCTGATGCCGTAGCCTTCCATTTGAGTACCAAGCTCGTCATTCTCAACCCTCAATTTCAAGGCACGAACAACACCCCGACACTCCTCCAACCGCCCATCGACAACGGAAATGTCGGACAACCCTTTGTTCATAATCCCAATGCCTTCGATATTGAAGGAGACAGCCTTTCTTATGAACTTATTGTTCCACTGCAAGATACAAATACGGTAGTTGATTTATATTTATATCCCAACGAAATAGAACCCGGACCCGAAAATCAAATCTTCCTCGACGAACAAACCGGAGAATTCCGATGGGAAAGCCCGCAACGCGAAGGCGAATACAACGTCGCTTTTCTCATTAATGAATATCGAAACGGGCAGTTGATTAGCTGCATGATACGCGATATGCAGATTACGATTTTGGATGAAGATAACCGACCGCCGGAGATAGAAGTCGAGCGAGAATTCTGCGTAGTGGCTGGCGATACCCTCCAATTTGATGTGATTTATGACGACCCCGACAGCGCACAATTGGTGCGCCTGACATATACAGGCGGTCCTTTTGTAGAGATGGTCAGTCCGGCGATTATGATAGGCGATACGGGCTATGTCGTGCCGCCTGATACTGCGACTTTTTTCTGGGCAACGACTTGCGACCATATCCGCGACCAATATTACCAAGTTGTATTTAAAGCCGAAGATAACTACCAACCACCCGCAAGCGACCCGCGTCCCTTATCTACACAAGAGACGGTACGAATTAAGGTCGTTGCACCACCGCCGGAGGGCTTGACGGCAGAGGGAGGTAGCGGTCAAGTAGAGGTCTGTTGGGATGCGCCTTATCTCTGCGAAATGTCCGAAGAACGTTTTAGGGGTTTCTCCATTTGGCGGCGAGATTGTGAAGGCAGTTTTGAACCCGACTCCTGCACGACGGGCTTGGCAGGTTCAGGATTTGTTGAATTGGCGGATAGCATTTCTTTTGCTACGACGGATACAAGTTATTGTTTTATAGATGATACGGTGGAACGTGGTCGATGCTATTGTTATCGTATTCTTGCTGATTTTTCTGAAATAAATAACGCAGGTTTTCCTTTTAATTTCGTAGAAAGTATCCCTTCTGAAGAAATTTGTATCCAACTCAGTCGTGACTTGCCACTCATTACGAATGTCAGCGTAGAAAGTACCGACTTTTCAACTGGAACAATGGAAGTTCGTTGGTCAAAACCCAATCCCGATGACCTTGACACGCTTCAAAACGGACCGCCATACATTTATAAATTATATCGCTCGGAAGGTTTTAATTTGGCTACGCCTGAATTGGTGTATACCGCATCTGCGCCTACATTTTGGCAAGCCAATGATACCATTTTTACGGATAGTGATTTAAATACATCAGAAAATCCATATACTTATCAGATTGCTTTTTTGGTGGAAAATGATGATTCGCTTGGTGTGACAGAAGAAGCTTCATCAGTCTATCTTTCCATCGCTGCATCTGATGAAATGAATACTTTAACATGGGAATTTAATGTTCCCTGGGATAATAGCGAATACACCATTTTCCGCCTGAATGATGCGACTATGCAATTTGATTCTATCGACGTGACCACAGAGCAAATGTATGTAGATGAAGGATTGACAAATTACGTCGAGTATTGTTATTACGTTCGCAGTAAAGGTACATACGGCATACCGAGAGTCCTTGACCCTTTGTTCAATAATTCGCAAGAAGCCTGTGCGACGCCGATAGATACCATACCGCCTTGTCCGCCAATATTGGAAGTCACCAATGATTGCCCGACCGCTTCTGATACACGCCCTGCCGAGACTTTCCAAAATTTTCTCACATGGAATAATCCGAATAATACCTGTGCAGACGATGTTGCAGGATATAATGTTTTTTACGCGCCAATGGAAGGTGGCGACTTCACCCTAATCGAAACCCATACCAATGCAGAAGATACAACTTATGCTCACACACCGGGTTTGTCCATTGCGGGTTGCTATACAGTTACCGCCATAGATTCAGTTGGTAATGAGAGTATTATGAGTAATGTAGCTTGTGTAGATAATTGCCCCATTTACAACCTCCCCAATGTATTTACCCCAAACGATGATGGACAAAATGACCGCTTTATCCCATTTCCATATCGTTTTGTTGAACGTATTGATTTGAAAATATACAACCGTTGGGGCGGTTTGGTGTTTGAAACATCAGACCCGGACATCAATTGGAATGGTACAAATTTAAAAGGGGAAGACCTCGCCGAAGGCGTCTATTATTACGTCTGCGAAGTCTTTGAACAACGCTTAAACGGTACCATCCAACGGGATAAGGGGCTAAGCGGATTTATACACATAATAAGGTAAAAAGTAGCGCGGTCTGTAGACCGCATCCTATTTTTTGCGTGGCAAAAAATGAAACACAGTCTACAGACTGTGCTACAATTATGTTTACAGGAATTATAAGATCACTAGGAACTATCCAAAAAATCGAACAAGAAGGCGCGAATTATCACTTTACGATACAATCGTCGTTGTCAAATGAATTGAAAATTGACGAAAGTGTGTCGCATAATGGTGTGTGCCTGACGGTCGTATCACAAGAAGCTGATACGTATACCGTTACTGCAATTTTAGAGACATTAGAACGCTCTAATTTGGGTAAATTATCCGTCAACGATAGTATCAATCTCGAACGCGCCATGCTCGCGAATGCCCGTCTTGACGGACACATCGTGCAAGGACATGTCGATACGACTGCTGAGTGCATTTCCGTAAAAGAAGCGGATGGAAGTTGGTATTATTCATTCCGATATACGCCTACAGATGAATTGTTGTTAGTGGATAAAGGCTCAATTTGTATCAATGGTGTGAGTCTTACGGTAGTTGAACCTGTTGATGATACTTTTTCGGTGGCAATCATTCCATTCACCTATGAGCATACGACGTTCAAAACGCTCAAAGTAGGTGATACAGTCAATCTGGAATTTGATATTTTAGGGAAGTACATCGCCAAGTATGCTAAAGTGTATATGAAATAATCGTAGCACGGTGCTTCCAGCCCGTGTCCACGTTAGGAACACGACATACGCGAGACACACGGGCTGGAAGCACCGTGCTACGTCATTCACCATTACTATGAAATACATCGTCCTACTTCGCGGCATCAATGTCAGTGGAAAAAACAAAATCAAAATGGCAGACCTTCGTGCTATGCTTGAAGGAA
>JAHDEO010000609.1 GCA_020628725.1 Saprospiraceae bacterium | reverse complement strand
GTAATCACTGGCTTTTGAGAAAAAACTCTTTTTTACTCAGCATTACTTTTGATGCGCCGCCTTATTTCGAAGTCATTGGTAATCAGATTCATGGTATTTACCAATTTTTCAGTTAATTCAAATAGTATGCTCGAACTCCTAAAGACGGGAATTACTATCGAATACTCCATAATCTGACCTCATGCTCTCCAAGGATAAACATTCCTGCTTATGTATATTTAATAGATCGGGTGTCCGAAGAGGTTAGTAACTCTCAAATGTAAAAATCTTTCATTTTATTTAACCATATAATAAGTCAAAAAAAAGTAATTATCGTTTTCTTGAATGTCACATAAACATGCACTAAATATGTATAAAATAGATTCATAGAGACTAATAGTATTTTTTACCCCGTCACTTTATTATATTTTAGCAGAAAATTTCATTACTTAACATCATAACACGTTTTATATCCGCTGCTTTCTCTTGTTTTCAACATAAATTCATGTGAAAAATAATCAGTAAATTGACGCCTCACTTAATCATGTCATTATGAATAATTTATCTACGCTCCTATTGTGCTTATTAGTTTGCTTATTTATTCCCCGAATAAATGCTCAAAAACTCCCTCAAAAACGCAAAATTTTCAAAAAAACTGCTAATCTCGACCAAGCATTGAATGAGACATCCGGGCTAATTTATGCTGACGGCTACATATGGACACACAACGATGGAGGTGATGCTCCTGCACTTTACAAAGTTGACCCAAAAAATGGTAAAACTATACAGAAATTACTCATCAGCAATGCAAAAAACGTGGATTGGGAAGACATCACCCAAGACGAACACCATGTCTATATCGGTGATTTTGGAAATAATTACGGGATGCGAAAAGACCTCACGATTTACAAAATCAAACGCTCGGCACTTTCCGAAAAAAAACCTACAACCAAAGCCGAAATCATCACCTTCATTTACCCTCAACAGACTGATTTTCAGCGAAGTCATACACACAATTTTGATTGTGAAGGTTTTTTTGCATTGAATGGTCAGCTACATTTATTTACAAAAAATCGCGGCGATGGCATGACTCAACATTACACCTTGCCCACATCCGCAGGCAATCACAAAGCACAATTACAAATGACATTTAACACAGAGGGGCAAGTGACTGCCGCCGACATTAGTCCTGATGGGAAAACGGTTATTTTGACAGGATATACGCCCCGAAAATTATTTATGTGGATTTATAATGACTACACGGGAACTCAGTTTTTTTCCGGTACATACAGGCGCATCTGTATGGGAAGATTTGTGTTTAGAGGGCAAATGGAAGGTGTTTGCTTTTCAGGAAAAGAGGAAGGTTACATTTCTGCGGAGCAAGTAAAAAGAAAGGATTTTAATATCAAAAAACAGCACTTGCGTTATTTTTCGATTAATAAATTTATGCACAAAAAACGTTAGGAATCACCTAACAAATCCCCCTAAAAAAACGTTTTCCATAAAAAAATACAAACTATGAAAAAGAATATTTCAGACAAGAGAGAAAAGATAACTCGCTACTCGCTACTCGCCACTCGCTACTTCCTCTCATGTCTCTTGTCTCTCGTCTCGTTTCTCTCATATGCCCAAAATACCGTCGGCATCATTCAAAATGACAGCCTTTCCTTCAATGGATATACCTTATTTGCCCCCGCATCTTCGATGATGACTTATTTGATTGATAATTGCGGAAATGTAGTCAACACATGGGAAAGCGACTACCGCCCCGGCGAAGTGGCTTACCTACTCGAAAACGGTAACTTACTGAGAGCGTGTCGATTAGCAAGCGGGACATTTTTTGGTGGTGGTATCGGCGGTAGAATTGAAATGCACAATTGGGAAGGTGAATTGGTGTGGTCTTACAATCATTATAACGACGAATATCACCAACATCACGACCTCGAATATCTCCCCAATGGCAACATCCTCCTCATTGCGTGGGAATACCATTCAGAGGCGGAAGCCATCGAAATGGGACGCAATCCAACATCAGTAAATGAATCTCTATGGGCAACACAAATTATTGAAATACAACCCGTTGGGACAGATGAAGTAGACATTGTATGGGAATGGCATTTGTGGGACCATCTGATACAGGACTATGACCCAATGAAAGAAAATTATGGCGTAGTAGCCGACCATCCCGAACTGTTGGACATCAATTTCACACAAAGCGGAGGCGGAGGCGGTCCTGCCGGAAACTCGGATTGGATACATGCCAATTCGGTTGATTATAATCCCGACCTTGACCAAATCATCATTAGCTCGCGGCATTTGAGCGAGTTTTGGGTTATCGACCATAGCACCACCATCGAAGAAGCCGCCGGACACACAGGTGGTAATTCGGGTAAAGGCGGCGACATCCTCTATCGCTGGGGCAATCCCCGCGCCTACCAACGCGGTACGTCAAGCGACCAAACGCTCTATCGCGCACACGATGTTCACTGGATAACCGAAGGACTCCCCGATGCCGACAAAATTATGATTTTCAATAACGGACAGGGCAGACCGGGCGGAAGTTACTCCTCTATTGATGTCATTGAATTGCCCGTCGAACCGGACGGTAGTTACACATTAGCTCCCGATGAAATCTATGGTCCGTCAGAGCTTTATTGGACTTACGAAGCTGACCCGGTGCAGTCGTTTTATTCCAGCTTTATTTCCGGCGCACAGCGACTTCCCAATGGCAATACGCTCATCTGCGAAGGCGCGCGTGGGCGTTTTTTTGAAGTAGATATGGAAGGGAATACGCATTGGACATACGTCTCGCCTGTGGTTTTCGGAGGTCCCGTGAGTCAAGGTGATACACCCAATGGACAAAACAGCGTATTTCGCACCTATCGCTACGCGCCTGATTACGAAGCATTTATAGGGCGAGACCTCACTCCCGGCGAGCCCGTCGAACTCAATCCTACTGACTCCGATTGTCAGATTTTAGTGTCTACAGACGACATTACAGTCAGTTCACCCTTCAACATTTTCCCAAATCCCGTAACTTCATATTTGAATGTGATAAATGATGATAATGACGAAATCAGAATCGTAGTATTCGATGTAGCAGGTCGCATATTAGAAGAGCGGCGCGAGCGCGATATTTCGTTTCAAATGAATTTTAATCAGTATCAAAATGGCGTTTATTTTATTCAAATTTATTCTGTTAAAAATGATTTATTATTTACTAAAAAAATAATAAAAATGTAATTTGCAATCATACTCAATTTTTAATCAAAATAATATAAATAAATTTTACAATAAATTATTATTTAAAATAAAGTATTTCTTCATATCTGACAATGAAATATTCTGACTTCTGACAGCATAAGCGGTCTGACCTCTTAGGAATGTTTAAAGAATAATATCGACATTTCGACGAGGTTATTTTGTCCTTAGTTTTCTTC
>JAHDEO010000064.1 GCA_020628725.1 Saprospiraceae bacterium | reverse complement strand
TAAATTAATCCAAGATGCGAAATATTTTTTTGTTAGACGAATCATTTTTGACGCGAATACTAAACGTATTTAAGGAGAAAATGATGAAGTATAACGAAAAAAGATACAGCAAGTTGGGTTAATTTATTCTCATTTCTTCACTTAATTTGGTGGTGCAAGAAAATGAAAATATTGTTTAATTAGTCGATAGTTGATGGTCCATAGACAAATGTAAATTTAAAATGATTTCCACCTATTTCTATCGACTGTTGTGCTTATCCGCCAAAATAATCCTTTAAATACTTACCCAATCCGAAGAATATTGCTAACCACACCAGACCTTTTATAAAGAAGAATAAAAATGCGGCAATGCCCATCTTCTTAAATCGGTCTATCCATTTTGCTTTTGATGCTTGTTCACTCATAATAATTGTACAATGTTGGAAGTGTAATAATGTTCAATTCAAAAGAAATTTTTTCTATTCAATCAAAATAGCCCTTGCCAAAGCCCAATAATGTCCTTGCCCCGAATCACTCATTACCTGCGCGGTGTAGACGCCCTGTTCACCTTCAATTGGAATTTTAATATCAAAATCGACATTTGCGTTTATATCTTGCAATAATAAGGTATCAGCCGTAAGCACAGGTGCTTCAAATCCCGGACGAAAATCCTGACAATTCGTGACGCGAAGCGCGAGCAATTGAGGATTAGTAAGGTTTTCATCTGCTGTACCGCGTAATCGTATCCAACGACTATCCCGGCTCTCATTAAAACAACCTTGTTCATTATAAGCGTGAATTTGCAGGCGACTATTGCCTTCAAAAATCATCGTTTGTCCTGCTTTCAAAGCTTCCATGATAGTATTCCACTCGAAACGTTCTGCATACACAGCAGTCGTTGGGTAAGCCAATGCAGCATCAAGCACCACACCGGGAATAGCCGTAAAAACCCTATGATTGTCGCTACCTCCAACGGCAACCGTCCGACGCCCTGCCAGCAAATCACACAACCAAACATCCCTGCCTGTTTTGTCCCAATTATCATAACCGATAGTGCCGTTCCAGATTTCGATAGCATCATAGTCATAACTCGTCCAATCGTAGGCAATCCACGGCGTGAGCGCATAGGGATGATTGAGAATAGCAAAGCATCCCGCGTCTTTGGCTTGCTGTACGGTTTGTGCGCCTGTGACAGTCCCGCGTGGTCTGTCGATGAATACCACTGTCGTATCAAAAGTCGTCAAATCCATCGGTATGCAGCCGATATGTCCTGTCGGTTGCGAGGGATTATCTTCTTCCGAAACAGGGCTGATTTCATTCCCACTAATCATCAAAAAATCATCATCGGAAAGACTCTCGGTCATTGACCAATACGGAAATTCGGAACCTCGATTGAAAAGCGCAGGGTCTTCTTCTGTCGTGGTAGGGTCACTGCCGGTGCTATTACTATGGTCAGTCAATACCAAAAAATCCAAACCGCGTTCGAGTGCAATTGCCTTGATGTCGGGTGGGTAGGAATCGCCGCCCGTATCGTTGCTCGCTCCTGTAGCGTGTACATGAAAATCTCCCAAATACCATCTGCCGGGAGGGTCAGCCTCAAAATCGGGGAGACAATCAGGCGTAGATTCGTCATCTTTACAAGTCGAAAGAAGCAAAGCAGTAATTAAAAGGAATAAACCAACGTAGATAATTCTTTGCATGTCATTTCTTTTATTATTAAAACAAAAATACGATAAAAATAATTTTGGTTTTGGCAAAATACCAACTTGTTGTGAATTTCGTATCTTTGCCGCGTTTCAACAAACATACTAATGAAATTAAAATATCTAAATCAAATTGCAAGCAATTTGCAAATTCCAAAATCCAATCCCGATAGCTATCGTGGACAAAATCCAACAAAATATTATTTAGCTCACGTTCGAATTGGAATTTGGTATTTGTTATTTGGAATTTTAATCACCTCCTGTGGCGGTGATTCCGATAATACGACCAACTCCGGCGACAAAACCATCTTCATCTACAATCAGCCCAATGCAGTGACTTCGCTTGACCCCGCGTTTGCGCGTAGCCAGACAAATATTTGGGCGATTGACCACATGTATAATGGCTTGGTACAGCTCGACGAAGACCTCGATGTACAACCTGCCATTGCTAAAACTTGGGCTATTGCAGAAGATGGCTTGACCTATACCTTTAATTTGCGTGATGATGTATATTTTCATGATAATGAATGTTTTGCAGATGGAAAAGGTCGTAAAGTTGTAGCTTCCGATGTAGTGTATAGTTTCAATCGTATTTTAGATAAAACGGTCAACTCTCCCGGCGCGTGGATTTTCAAAGACCGTGTAGCAGACAGCGAGCCATTCAAAGCGATTGATGATAATACTTTTCAGATAAAATTGAAGCGACCATTTCGTCCGATATTGGGCATACTTTCCATGCAATATTGTAGTGTCATTCCAAAGGAAGCTATTGACAAATATGGTAAAGCTTTCCGCGCAAATCCCGTCGGTACAGGCGCGTTCAAATTCACAAAATGGCTCGAAAATCAAGCATTATTATTAGCCAAAAATGAAAAATACTTTGAAGCAGGCTTGCCGAAAGTTGACGCAGTACGCGTCAATTTTATGTCGGATAGAAATACAGCTTACCTCGAATTGATGAATGGTAATTTGGATTTTATTTCCGGCTTGGAATCTTCATATGCCGACGAATTGCTCACCGAAACAGGCGAACTCAAGCCCGAACACGCAGGCAAACTCCAATACCAAAAATCCCCTTACCTCAACTCAGAATATCTCGGCATCAACATGGATTTTACAGGCAAAAGAGCCGACAGCCCACTGCGTCACAAGAAAGTACGCCAAGCACTCAATTACGGATTTGACCGCGCGAAAATGCTCCAAACGCTCCGCAATGGCGTAGCGCGACCTGCCACTTCGGGCTTCACTCCGGCGGGTTTACCGTCGTTTGATGTGTCTAAGGTAAAAGGATATGATTATAACCCTTCGGAAGCAGCCAAATTACTCGCAGAAGCAGGTTATCCCAACGGAAAGGGCATGCCCGAAATCGAACTCCGCACCAACAGCGATTACTTGGATATTTGCCAATTTATCGCCAGACAATGGGAAGATTTGGGCGTCAAAACAAAAATAGAACTCATGCAATCGGCTACGCTCCGCGAATTGATGTCGAAAGGCGAGGCTGATTTCTTCCGTGCTTCATGGATTGCGGATTACCCTGATGCAGAGAACTTTATGACCTTATTTTATAGCAAAAATCCGGCGCCACCCAACTATACGCGTTTCAAAAACGTTGGTTTTGATAAGCTGTATGAGACTGCGCTGAATGAAAATAACGATGCCAAACGCTACGATATGTACCAACAAATGGATAAAATCGTCGTAGAAGAAGCACCCGTTATTTTTCTATATTATGACGAAACGGCACGATTCTTTCGCGCCAATGTCAACGGCATTACCGATAATGCCATTAATTTATTATCAGTTAAAAAAATCGTTAAAGAGTGAACGGGTTACGGGTTACGGGTTGCGGGTTAATAACCCGTAACCCGTAACCCGTAACTCGCAACTAATTTTACTATGAAAAAGTTTATTTTGTTATTTGTTTTTGCGTTGGCAGTAGTTAGCGCACAGGCGCAAATGGTAACGGTAGAGGGTTATGCATTTGCTGCGAATAATCAAGGTTATCTCAACGAAGTCATCGTAACCGCATATGCGGGCGACAAGCCACAGGCTGATGCCATGTCAAATATGGAGGGTCAATTTACGATGCAATTACCCGCAGGTATTGACTACCGTTTTGTAGCCAGTAAAGCAGGATTTAAGGAGAAAGAAATCGCAGGAAGTGCGAAAGGTAAAGCTGCCGGAGATAAGATTTACGTTAAAATTCCAATGGAAAGATCGCCGGGATATATCTTCGAAGCTACATTAGCAGAAGGCAAAGGCGGACAAGTCGTAGAACCAACAGATGCCATTCGCGGAGCGACTATTGAGATTTATAATAACACAAAAAAGAAGCCCGAACTCGTTTTGCGCCAGCACGAAAAACACACATTTTCTCACACCTTTGAAAAAGGAAATCAATACATTATTCTCATTCGTAAAGAAGGTTTCTATACAAAGCGTATTCAAGCGAATGTCGATGTAAATGATTGTATTTTGTGTTTCGAGGGATTGAGTAATATCCAACCGGGCGTTTCTGACAATTTAACGGCAGAAAACTCTGCGGGTACACTCGTTGCGAATATTGACATGCGTCGTATTGTGATTGGCGAAGCTATCGAAGTGAATAATATTTTGTATGAATATGGTAAATGGGCAATCACGCCTACGGCGGCAATTGAGTTGGATAAATTGGCAGGTTTGCTCACTGATAATCCTCAATTAGTTGTCGAATTAGGCGCGCACACAGACTGTCGTGATTTGCAAGCGTCTAATCAGGAATTATCCGAAAAAAGAGCAAAATCTGCGGTAGAGTATCTCGTCAATAAAGGTAAAATCGCACCGAGAAGATTGAGCTATAAAGGCTACGGCGAAATGCAACTCAAACTCAAAGAGTGCGACTGCGACAAAGCCAAAACTCCTGCACAAAAATGTACCGAAGAACAACACGCGCAAAATCGTCGTACAGAATTTAAGGTATTGCAAATGTTGGCAATAGATGAAGAAAATCAAGGTTCATTGGCAAGTTCGATGATGGAGCAGAGCATGGATGAGATTTTGGCAGAATTGGAAAGTTCTGTGGTACAAGTTCCTGCGGGTGGCTTCCCGCCAAAAGAAGTCGCTGACGATGTAGCAAAAGCCAAAGCACAAAGTAATAAAGCCACAACTGATGCCGAGGAGTGGGAAAAAATCATGCGTGGAGAAGGTGAGGTCATTCAAATTCCCGCCGATGCTCAAGTACCCAAAACGACTGCGCCGGAGACACCAAAAACTACACCTGCTGCACCAGCAAGAACAACACTAAGCGCAGAAGAACAAGAGCGCATCATGAGTGGTGAAGGTATAGGCGAAGTTGTCCAAGTTCCGGCAGATGCTCAGTTGCCAAAACCAACGACAAGCACCAACGCAGAACAAGAAGTCAAAAAAGGACAATTTGAAACAGACAAACCGGTTACTCGCTCTGTTGAGAAGCCTACACTCGGTAAAGGTCAAGCTGCCGAAAGACCTACCCTACCGGCACCGCGTACTACGCGCCCGGAAGCACCTGCTGAGGTCAAGCAAGAGACGGTACAGCCTGAACCTACCGTAGCTTATCCCTCATCACGAAGTATAGAAAAAACAGTAGAGACTACAACTACTGAGGTCGTAGAAACGACCAAAGATAAAGTCACACTTCCCACCCCACGTCGCGATGCGGAAGAGACAGCGACACCGAATCCTCCCGCGCCTGTCACAGATGCGGATGCCAAACCTGCGACACCACCAAGCAAGCCACGCGTGGTAGCGTCGGAGGGCAGAGGTGCCATCAAACTACCTTCGGATTATACAGGTTTCAAGATTCAATTGATTGGTGCACCGAGTCCGCTGCCAAAGACGCACGAGATTTTCCGTGAATTTGCTTTCGTAACTGTACAGCAAACAATGGTTGGCGAATACTTATATTTGATAGGCGATTTTCGTAATCAAGTACAAGCGCAAACTTTTATGGATAGAAGTATCATTGCACGTTTCCCCGAGGCTCAAGTTGTTAATTTTGAGCAAGGAAAACGCGTTAACTAATAATTCAAGTTGCGAACAGCTTGAAAAATTCCAAAAAACAAAAAACAAATTCCAATTTCAACTCGTTCCAATCAAACTTTTATTGGAATTTGCTCAACTTGAGTTAATATTATTTTTTCAAGATTTTTGAACCGCTTTGTCAGCTTGCTGGTAAAGCGGTTTTTTTATTTTATACCATTTTAAATAATCATGATTCAGCATAGTGTTGGAATTTGGCGCTTGGAATTTGCTCAATTTGGCGGTTATCCGCAACTTGAGTTAATTATTGTTTTGGGCAGGATTAGGTGTTAGATAATTTATAAATGTAAAAGCGTGATGCATAAATGATGCATTTGAACGTAGTTTATCATTAACAAGAGTTAAACCTCAAAAAAAAGATTATATTTCATTGATTATAAGTGAACAAAAAATATTTAATTATCACAATCTGTTCCATGTCACAGAATGCTCATGATTCGATGCATTTATTATGTATTTTTTTTATTTGAAATAGATTTTTTTTTTTTTATAAAAAACCTTTGATGAAAACATTAGTCATCTTTTTTACATGTCAAACCCAAATTTAATGAGTTCAAAATAACTCCAAGATTACCCTACATAACCAACATTAGTCACTGTCACAAGCAGGCATGTTTGTATACTGTCACAACCTGCAAAATCCAACAGATTACGCATTTAAATACAAATCAAGTCCTTCCTTCAAATAGTATTTACATTTTTTTAATGTAATTTAAATAAATATTAAGGCATATTATTTTATCCACAATTCATCTTGCTATGTTGAACTTTACACATCAAACACGTAGATACCCCACTTTGCGATTTCTTCCGATTTTATTTGTTTTCACTTTCAGTTCGCAAGTGTTGGCACAATGCCCGACCATCTTCATAGATGACCTTAATGGCGTACCCGGATACCCAACACTCAACGATGCCAGTGTATGCGGTGAGCCGGATACATTGACTTACTATTTGCTGAATACATCGGGACAGACGTTGCTCAATTCGCAAATTGTTCTGGATATTCCGCAAGGCTTTGAGTATGCGGGTTTTTATGACTATTACGACCCTGCATATCCTATCAATCAGGGTAGTACTGCGCCAAGCTCGCCTTCTTTTGTGATGACGAGTTTTAGCGCAGATAGTGTGCAGATATTTACGGTGGGAGTAGTGGCGGTGTGTGATGTGTATGAGTTGCCGAGTACGGCAACTTTTGAGTTTGACATGGATTTTAACTATATCTATGACGACCCCGTGCTTGGTCTGATATCTTGCACAACTACCTCTAATGGAGATATAGATTACAGCCCTTATCTCAAGCGTCCCTCTTTAAATATTATTGCCAATTCTGCTCCAAATATTACACTTACCAACAATAGTCGTCGCTGTACGAATATTACGGTTTCCCAGAATGGTATTGGAGCTTCTTTGACGGAGTTTGACTTTGAAATCCAAGGCATAGACCTGACGACCAATTTCATATTGGATAGATTCAGAGTGAATGGCGTGGATATTCCCTGGACTTACGACCCGGCTACAATGACCGTAAGTGCTGATGTGACTTCGGACTATTTGCCCGGTGGGTCGTTGACGGAAGATGAATCGGTGGTGGTACAAGTTTGTTATACGGATGCCTTAGATTGCGATACATCCAGAGATACCTACCCGCTTAATTATGCTGCTTCCTTCGGTTGTGGTGGTGGAGAGGCATGTGTAGAACCTTCTACCTCAGAAGGGGCTATTCGCTACGCTCCCAATTTTGGTGCAGACGGAGTGATAGATGTCACGCAAGTACAAGCTCCGGCAATATGCGGAGACAATGCTATTTTTGATGTTACTGTGCAGAGTGATGTAAGTGACCCTTATACCGGATTATTTGAAAACCTTCAGGTCGGTTTCCAGATTTGTGAGGCAGATGCCTTCGATGCCGTAGATGTGCGTATCAATGGTGTATCGCTCGACCCGGCTTCTTTTTATTACGAAAATTTTGATTTCATCGTAGATGCGACCACCTTCACCAGTGACCCTGATGGTCCGGGTGTTGGTCTGGAAGATATAGACGGAGATGGAATATATGACGACCTGCCCGGTGGCAATGTATTGACCATGACCATTGAAGCTGCTATTAAATGCCAAAACCCACAGCAAATTGTGGGATGTGCAGCCATGGATTGTACTTTTGAACAAGCTTTGATACGTGGTGAGCGACACTGCGGTACGGAATTCCAACAATTGCCTAACATTAGTCCTGCTCCGGTATTTTCTTATGGTGCGGATACGGTTTATGTAGATGAAGGTAATATCGGTACGGAGACCAGTCCTGTTTTTGGTTTTGATTTTGGTACAGGTGTTAATGATGCTTTGACAGATATTACGGCTACTTATTGTTATGAATTTGGAGTAGATGGTATAGGAGCTTGTGCAGAGGGGAATACTTATTTTGAGGTAGAAGTTGCCGGACCGCTTGTAGTTACTACAGATATTGCGATTAATAATGCAACGGTGATGTTTGATGATGGTATTTCCGGTCCACAACCCGTTAACCCGGCATTAATCAGTACTTACTATCCTTATGCACCTCAAGATAGCGGACAAGTTGTATTTAGAATTGAAGCAGGTAGTAACAATCAGGATGTGGATATATGTTATACTTTTACATTAGAATTGGATGAATGTTTGTGTTATCCCGAACAAATCGCAGTAGCCAATATGCGTGTGGTGGAGGAATGTACAGCTTGTTCGCCCGATGCCTGTACGATTGTGCGTTCTTGTGATGAGACTTTTCTTGCTACCGTTCGTAGATGTAATTGTATCTGCCCGATGAGTGATGATATTGTCGAAATACATCGCGTCGAATTTGGATATGATGACAGGTCGCTCTCCAATCCGCTTGACCTCAATTCGCCCGAAGTGGCAAACGACCTGAACCGATATTTACCCTGCGATTCGGTCTATGTACACGTTGAATATGAGATATTGGATGAACTGACGGTCAATGCAGCCAGCCACATGAGATTTTATTTTTATTCGCGGGCTTTGGAAGGATTGGCTTTTAATCCTTCAAAGGAATTGGTGGCTGACCTCACACACGGGCGCGTCAATGAGTTCAGTTTTGAAAAAGTAGGTAATCCCGGAGTACGTGTACCTATTGATTTTTCTTCGATTGATTGTGTATCTGGTTCCGCCGCACAGGTCAGAAACCTCAATGATGGGTACTTTGAATCAGTGGGCTTTCAAAAATGGGCAATCAACGCAACTACAGGACTCTCTACCTACAACAGCGGTAGAGACGTTTTCGATAATGAACTTATTTATCTGGACATTTATAATAGGGATGAACGGGCTGCCAATGGCGGTGGTAATGCCAATCTCTCAGGGGATTGTCTCGACCACCTTTTCGATACTCAAATGGGAGGGCTACAGACCGGTGATAAGATTCACTGGATAATGACTATTCCCATGCAAAAAAACCCCTACCGTATGCTCAATGAGGATATTGCTGCCAGACCGCCCTCTACCGTCAACTTCAGGGGGGCTGCCGCCATGTGGCAAAGTGTAGGAGGCTCGAATGTATATATTAGTTGGACATGTGGAGGAAATACTCCCGTAGAAACCTATTGCCCTGATAAAGTCAATTCAGAGACTCGCCTCATAGTCGATGATTGTACAGCTAGTGTAGAACATGTATTCAAAGTAGAAAATCTTCCAAATGATTGGTATCTCAACGAATACCGACCTTATTTTGAATTTGACCGCCTCACCGTGCCGATAGCCAGTCCGTTTATCTACGCCGGCAATCCAACAGTACAATTTCCTGACGGTACTATTGTGCCAATCAGTGAACCAACTTTTGAGCCGGATATGTTTTGTGCTTTTGACAGTGGGCAAAATTATTGTACGCCAACAGGCGATACAGGCTATGCCACTTTTGATATTTCTGAACTACCCAATCTCGGTGTCGGACTGACGGGCGAAGCCCCTGACTCCATTGTGCTGCGCTACGATTTGGCGAGAATATGCCCCGGTGTCATCGAAAAACCACAAGATTTTGAACTCTATTACGATTACAGCTATCTGTGCGATTATGCCCCGGGCGGACATTACTGTAACTACACCACAGCTGATGGCAATGGCAATTACAGCTTCTTCAACGATGACCTCGCTTATCCCGTAGAGGACTGCCCCGGCGACGCTCCGTTTGGAGGTGCCAATGCCGCATACAGCGAACTCATCTTCGATGAAAGAGATTATCACGAATTTTATGATACGACATTCACTTTGAATTTTGCTGACAACAGTAATGTCCTCCCTACTTTGGTTTCAGATGCGGCTGCAGTGCTTCTTGCAGATGCAGCGGGTGAGTCCGAAATGAACAGCTATCAAGTCTGTGTCAATACAGACGGAACCATACCTCACACCAACGTATTGACCACCATAAAAACACCACCTACAGTTGACTTACTTAGTTTGACCTATCCTGATGGTTCACCTGTCATATACACCCAGACAGGCAGCGACCCAACAGGTACGACCTATCTCATTGAGCATCCCGCAGACATGCAGCCCGGAGAGTGTTTTGACATCAATATCGAAACAGAACTTATTTTCTGCCCCGGACCTGATACAGATACCAAAGTCTGTATAGGTACAACCTCAAGCTGCGTCAATCCTACATTGGCATCTCAGTTATTTGCTGAAGGTGGTGGAGCTTGTACCGCTACACAAAGTTGTTACGAATACATCGCCGACGAAGCTGAAATTCAGGCAGAATGGACATCCGTACATGTAGACCCCATCGCACTTTGCGAAATAGATACACTGCAAGTATTGGTCAAAAACACCAAACTTGCTACCCTCGTTGATTTGGATTTCAATTTTATCCTACCAGCGGGTATGAGTGTAGTTCCCGGTTCGTTTGAATATGCCTATCCGGGCGGACCAACCAATCTCGGACCTTGGCTACCTATCGCCGACCCTGTGCTCAGTGGCTCCAATGTATTTGGAGATATACTCACCATGACCGATGCAGGTATTCCCCATATCGCGTCGGACGGTATGCCGGGCATTGCATCTTCATTGGATTCCAACAGGCTTTCAATAAGATTTGTCGTAGAAACGATTTGTGATGAATACACCTCCAACACCCCGCTATACTTCGAAGCTACCGCTGCCGACCCTTGCGAAAGTCGCATCACTTCAGGCTATTCCGTCAACGAAGGTATACTGATTGATGGGGCAATACCCGCAGACAATGCCCAATTCCTAATCGTTGCCGATCCACTAAAATACACTTGTGGAGGTCCCGTTCAAGTCAATATTGCAGCCATCAACCTCTCCCAAACAGGAGGAGAGACTAATTCATCGGTATCTTGTTTTACTTTTCCCGCAGAAATTCCATATACACCGGGTAGTTTCAATTTCACTTCTCCCGGTTCGCATGTTCCTGTGCTGACAGAAACGGATTTGGGTGGTGGAATTTATGAAGTTTGTTTTGATTTGCCGGATGGTCTTGCTCCCCAACAGTCATTCGCATTCAATGTAGAACTCACGCCTGATCCCACCATTGATTGTGAACAAATATCATTCACGGCTTTGATTCGTTCTGTACTCGAAGGTCAAGTATGTGTTTCCGATAATTCGACTTGTTCTGTATTTGTCAATAATACAATTAATCAAGAGGTGATTATGGAAATCGCACCTTCGGTGGAAATTGCAGATATGGATGTCGTCGTTCAATGTGATGATGACCCTACCGTCACCACTTACGATTACACCCTTACACTTGAAGGCGTCTCTACTTCTGATTATATTGGAAATGTTCTTATAGAATTTTATCAGGATGTAGATCAAAACGGTTTATTAGACAGTTATGATGTACTCGCAGCACCCGGTGTTACCCAACTCATCAATGTAACAAGCGGAGAAGAAACAGATGTGACAGGAACGGTTACCTTAGATGAAGCTACATCTTGCCCCATTCTTATTAAAACTACTTTTGATATTAATTGCGAATGTAATTACGACTCCTATCTATTCAATTTCGCACCTACGCCTGACTTTATTGCTCAATTTGATGGTAGCGAAACCGTACTTTGCCCCGGCGACCAATTGACATTGGATGTCTGTACAGGATATAACTTTGCCTTATCTCCTTCCTTTGCGGGTACAGTGACTAATTCCGGTGGCACGCTCACTATTGATATCAATGATGGTTTTGGTGTGAATGATCCCGTCACGCTGAATGTCGCTTCACAACAAGCAGATTGTGGTGGTAATTTCAGCTTGGATATTTACAAATTGGAAGATTTTGCTATCGGACCTTACGGTCAAATGGATATTTGTCGAAACGGTTGTACTCAATTGGATTTGAATATTCCCGACGAATGGGAAACCAGTTTTGACTTTGAGTGGACACCTACTGATTTCTTAGATGATCCGACTTCACCTACGCCGATGATTTGCGACCCCACACAAGATATTGTGTACACCGTAACAGTACGCGAACCAAGCGGTCAGTGCGAAACAAGTGCAGTATATCCGGTGAATATCATTGGAATACAACCACCTGATTTAGATTTAGTTGGAAGTGAAATTTGCTTCCTGCCTTACGCGCCTTCTACTTTAGAGGCAACACCGGGTTACGCCAATTATGAATTTTATTATATAGCAAACGGCGTAGATGTATTATTACAATTTGGACCCGATAATGTAGCAACATTACCTTTCGGTACAGGTGATTTTTATGTGGTGGTAAATGACGGACAATGCGACCTTGCATCCGAGATATTGACCCTTGATATTCCGACTTGTATCTTCGATGTAGCATTGACGAAAGTGCTTAATCCTACCCAAGCCACGCCCGTATATCCCGGCGATATTGTCACTTACGATATTCAAGTATATAATCAAGGAACAGTTCCTGTAGTGGATGTTGAGGTCATTGATTACATTCCAAATTGCTTTCAATTAGCCGATAATAATTGGTTTGATTTAGGAAATAATCAGGCGAGTATCTCCATTCCCGGACCTATCGTAGCGGGAAGTTCTACAACCGTTTCCATAGATTTACTCGTCATGGATTGTGTTACCGCAGGTACGACTACAAATTACGCAGAAATACAATCTGCTGATGATATTAATGGAGAAGGTTATCCCGATATCGACTCCACGCCCGACGGCGATGATTCCAACGACGGTACACCTACGGACAACGTCACCGACAATTCAAACGGAGACGAAGACGACCACGACCCCGCAGATGTTCCTGTCGAAGTATTTGATTTAGCAATAATAAAAGCACTCGCTCCCGGACAAGCTGCGCCTGTTACCGTAGGCGATGATGTCACTTACGAAATTCAGGTTTGCAATCAGGGAACAGTAGATGCTTATAATGTGGACGTAATTGACTACATCCCAACAGGCATGACCCTCAACGACCCGACATGGACATCCACAGCCAATAATACGGCTACTTACACAGTTGCCGGACCAATAGCTGCGGGAACTTGTACGCCGGTCAATGTTACCATGACGATTAATAGTCTTCCTTCAAACGGTGTTTATCAAAATTTCGTAGAAATCACCGACGCAGAAGACGTAACAGGTTATCATCCCCAAGATGTAGATAGTACCCCGGACAGCAACCCAACGAATGATGGGCCCGTTACCGATGATGAAATCAATAATATTAATGACGACGAAGACGACCACGACCCTGCCGTCATTCCCGTAGTTATCCCCGGCTGCGAAGTATCCAATAACGGACCTGTATGTCCCGGCGATGATGTTGAATTATATGAAACAGCCGGAGACGGTGTTGCTTGGACTTGGTCAGGACCGGGTGGCTTTACCAGTACCTTGCAAAATCCGATAGTCAGCCCTGCAGTAGGCGGTGTATATGCTGTTACAATTACAGATGCAAATGGTATTACACAAGAATGTTTTACCCAAGTAGATGTCACGCCTTCAATGGTGATTAATGGCACAACCCAAGACGCACTCTGCAACGGCAGTAGCGACGGTACAATTGACATCCTCGTAAATGGCGGTCTTGCACCTATCACCTTCGATTGGGACAATGACGGACCCGATGCCATAGATGATGATTTTGAAGATTTAATAGGACTTGCCGCAGGTACATACACCGTTACCGTAACGGATGCTAATAGTTGTACCATTACCGCATCATACACCATCAATGAACCGCTTGCAGTTACATGTACCACCACACCTTCCGATGCACTTTGCAACGGTAGTTCAGACGGTAGCGTGGTCGTCACTGCATCAGGTGGTACTATGCCATACGAATACAGCGTCAACGGAGGACCATATCAACCCGGCAATGCCTTTGGCGGACTCCCCGCAGGTACGCACACCGTTACAGTCAGAGATATTAATAGTTGTCTCGGAACTTGCACTGTGACCATTGGTGAACCCGAAGAATTAATTTGTGAGATATTGGCTTCCGACCTTACAGATTGTTTTGCCGATGACGGCGAAGTTAGAGCCAGACCAGAAGGCGGTACAACGCCATACATGTATAGCCTTGACGGTGGAAATACCCAACAGACCAGCAATCAGTTCCCCGGATTGGCAGTAGGTACTTATACCATTTTAGTCATTGATGCCAACGGCTGTACAGTCGAATGTACGGCCACAGTCGGTACACCACCAACACCGACTTGCACCATTACAGCCACTACAAATGTTAGTTGCTACGGAGGTTCAGACGGTTCATTGACCGCAGAAGGTGCAGATGGCACAGGCAATTACGAATACAGTATTGACGGCGCAACTTTCCAATCAAGCGGAACTTTCACAGGCTTGAGCGTAGGCATGTATGAGATTACGGTGAGAAATGTCGAAAGCCCCTCATGTATCAGCACATGCGAAGCGATTATCCTCGAACCCGAAGAGCCTTTGATAGGAGAAGTTATTACTACAGGTGAAACTTGTGCCACAAATGACGGTACAATTACCATCAATGCTGAAGGCGGTACGCCACCTTATATGTACACCATTGATGCGGCAAATACTTTCCAAACAAGTAATACCTTCACCGGACTCGCTCCCGGCAACTATGATGTAGGAGTTATGGATGCCAATGGTTGTCCGCTTAAATATGGTGTTGTCACCATTGAAGTAGCATGTTTTGATTTGGCTTTGGTAAAAACCGTATCTACAGCACCCGACCCGATTACACCGGGCGATTTGGTCACCTACGAAATTGAAGTCATCAATCAAGGTACTTTGGACGCGTATAATGTAGAAGTTGTAGATTACATTCCGACCGGATTATTATTGGCAGATGCCAATTGGTCACCGGGCGCAAATCCATCTGAAGTCTATCAAACAATAGCCGGACCGATTGCTGCAGGCGCAAGCACAACTGTAACGCTGATACTGCAAGTTGACCCGAATTATGCGGGAGGCGATACCCAAAATTTCGCCGAAATCAGCGAGGCAGACGACGATACCGACCCCAACAACGAACCACCAACCGATTACGATTCTGATCCCGATAATGATCCGAACAACGACGGCGATTACACCGATGATGTAACCGACAATACCAACGGTGACGAAGACGACCACGACCCTGCCGACATCTTTGTAGAAGTATTTGATTTGGCATTAGTAAAAACATTATCCGCCACACAAACCCTCCCCGTAGGACCGGGCGATGATGTTACATTTACATTAACAGTGACAAATCAAGGGAATGTAGATGCTTATTCTATTGAATTAGCAGATTATATTCCGGCAGACATGAGTTTGAATGATGCAGATTGGACGGAAAATGTCGCAGGCGTAGCCGATTTGAATGTACCAATTGCAGGACCACTCGCACCGGGCGCATCCACGACGGTTGACATCACGCTAACGATTGACCCAACATTCCAAGGCGATGAAATCACCAATTATGCTGAAATAAGTGGTGCAGATGATGACACCGACCCGAATAACACACCACCGACAGACATAGATTCTACCCCTGACGGTGACAACACCAACGACGGCGCACCGGAAGACAACGTAACCGACAACACCAACGGTGACGAGGACGACCACGACCCCGAAACCGTCCCTGTCGGACAAGTATTTGACTTAGCATTAATCAAAACACTTGCACCGGGACAGCCGAATCCTGTAGGGCTTGGCGATTTGGTGACTTACGAAATTGAAGTCATCAATCAAGGTACACTTGATGCCTTCAATGTGGAAGTTGTAGATTACATCCCAAGCGGATTTAGTCTTGCAGATGCTTCGTGGACACCGGGCGCGGTAACGTCCGAAGTATTCCAAATGATTCCGGGACCAATCGCTCCGGGTACAAGCGTGACTTTGACCCTGACTGTTCAGGTAGATCCAACGTTCACAGGCGGTACTTCGACCAACTTTGCTGAAATCAGCCAAGCGGACGACGACACCGACCCAACCAACGACCCGCCAACAGATGTAGATTCTACACCAGACAACGACAATACCAACGACGGACCGCCGGAAGATGACGATGTAAGTAACACCAACGGTGACGAAGACGACCATGATCCGGCAGAAGTTATTGTAGAAATATTTGATTTAGCATTAGTAAAAACAGTCGCAGTCGCACAAACCTTCCCCGTAGGACCCGGCGATGATGTGACCTTCACATTAACGGTAACGAATCAAGGAACGGTTGACGCATACAATATTGATTTGACGGATTACATTCCGACAGATATGAGTTTGAATGATCCGGATTGGACAGAGAATATTCCGGGCGAAGCGGATTTGAATGTACCAATCGCCGGACCATTAGCTCCGGGCGCAAGTACAACGGTGGACATCACCTTAACGATTGACCCGTTCTTCCAAGGCGATGCAATCACAAATTATGCAGAAATCTCTGACGCAGATGACGACACCGACCCGACCAACACCCCACCAACGGATATAGATTCCACACCGGATGCAGACGGCAATAACGACGCAGGTGGCAACCCCGATTCACCCGCAGACAACGCCACAGACGGTGACGGTACAGGTATGGTAGGCGACGGTAATCCAACAACGGACGAGGACGATCACGACCCCGAAACGATTCCGGTCGGACAGGTATTCGACTTGGCATTGACCAAAACCCTCTCTGCCGGACAATCGCCCAACGTAGCAATCGGCGACCTCATCACCTTCGATATTACCGTTTCAAATCAAGGAACTTTAGATGCATATAACATTGAAGTCGTGGATTATATTCCGGCAGGATTGATGTTGGCAGATGCCAACTGGTCGCCCGGACAAGCTCCCAATGAAGCATTCACGATTCTACTGGGACCACTCGCTCCTAACACCAGCACAGTAGTTACGATTACCTTGCAAGTGACAGGCGCAGCCACAGGCGGTGACACGCAAAACTTCGCCGAAATCAGCGATGCCGACGACGACACCGACCCAACCAACACACCACCGACAGATATTGATTCCGACCCCGATAATGACGGTGGCAATGACGGACCTTACACCGACAACGATATTGACAATACAAATGGTGACGAAGACGACCACGACCCTGAAGATTTCTTTATTGAAATTTTCGACCTCGCTTTGGTCAAAATGCTCGCACCTACACAACCCGCGCCGATAGTGCCGGGAGATAATATTACCTTCATCATTGAGGTGACAAATCAGGGAAATATTGATGCGTATGATGTCGTATTGACAGATTATTTACCCGCAGGTACGACCTTAAATGATGCACTTTGGACGGATAACGGCAACGGCACAGCAACTTACGATGCCATAGCCGGAGTCATTCAACCGGGCGAAACAGAGACCGTATCCATTACAGTCACATTGGATGCCAATTTCATGGGAGATGAGATTACCAACTTCTCTGAAATCACAAGTGCAGACGATGACCTCGACCCGAATAATGACCCACCGACAGATGTTGACTCCACACCCGATGCGGACAACACGAATGACGCAGGTGGTTCACCGAATTCACCAAACGACAACGTCACTGACGGAGACGGCACAGGTACACCGGGCGACGAAAATCCGGTAACGGACGAAGACGACCACGATCCTGAAACGGTAGTTATTGGTCAAACATTCGACTTAGCATTAGTCAAAACAGTTGACCCGAATCAGCCAATGCCTATCGTTCCCGGCGATTTAGTCACTTATCAAATTGACGTGATTAATCAGGGAACTTTAGAAGCCTATAATGTGGAAGTAGTGGACTATATTCCAAGCGGAATGCTGGCTGCCGACCCAACGTGGTCAGTAGGCGCAGACCCAAGCGAATTATACCAAACCATTCCCGGACCAATCGCTCCGGGAGACGTGGTGACATTGACGCTCGTACTACAAGTTGACCCGAATTACGCGGGAGGTGACACACAAAACTTCGCAGAAATCGCTCAAGCGGATGACGACACTGACCCAACCAACGATCCACCAACAGATATAGATTCCGACCCCGATTCTGATGTAAATAATGACGGCGATTACGAAGATGACGCAACCGACAATACCAACGGTGACGAAGACGACCATGATCCGGCAGACATCTTTGTAGAAGTATTTGATTTAGCATTGGTAAAAACATTATCTCCCACACAAATGCTGCCCGTTATGGCAGGTGATGATGTTACATTTACATTGACAATTACAAATCAAGGTAATGTAGATGCCTATTCAATCGAATTAGCGGATTACATTCCATCAGACATGAGTTTGAATGATTCTGATTGGACAGAGAATGCACCCGGCGTAGCCGATTTAAATGTTCCGATAACCGGACCACTCGCACCGGGCGCAAGCACTACTGTTGACATCACGTTAATGATAGACCCGACATTCCAGGGAGATGCTATCACAAATTATGCGGAAATAAGCGGTGCAGATGACGACACCGACCCAACAAATACGCCACCAACAGATATAGATTCTACGCCTGACGGTGACAACACCAACGATGGCGCACCCGAAGACAACATCACCGACAACACCAACGGCGACGAAGACGATCACGACCCCGAAACCGTCCCAGTTGGACAAGTATTTGATTTAGCATTAATCAAAACACTTGCTCCCGGACAGCCAAACCCAATCAATCCGGGCGACTTGGTGAATTACGAAATCACAGTGTACAATCAAGGTACATTGGATGCCTATAATGTGGATGTAGTCGATTACATCCCCGCAGGTTTCACTTACGCGGACAATGATTGGAACGCAGGTGCAGCACCGAATGAATATTACCAACTCATTCCGGGACCAATCGCACCGGGCGCAAGCGTTGTATTAGATTTGACCTTACAAGTTGATGCGGATTTTGCAGGGGGAACTACTACCAACTACGCAGAAATCGCAAGCGCAGACGACGACACCGACCCAACCAACACGCCACCAACAGACCTCGACTCCACACCGGATAGCGACAACTCAAATGACGGCGACCCCGTTGATGATGTTACCGACAATACCAACGGCGACGAAGACGACCACGACCCGGCAGAAGTAACAGTAGTTATTTTTGATATGGCATTGGTAAAAACCGTCGCAGCCGCACAAACCTTCCCCGTAGGACCCGGCGATGATGTAACTTTTACATTGACCGTGACCAATCAGGGAACAGTGGATGCCTACAATATTAATTTGACAGATTACATTCCGTCAGATATGAGTTTGAACGATCCGGATTGGACAGAGAATATTCCGGGAGAAGCTGATTTGAATATACCAATCGCCGGACCATTAGCTCCGGGCGCATCCGCAAGTGTTGACATCACCTTAACAATTGACCCAACATTCCAAGGCGATGCCATCACAAATTATGCGGAAATCAACAGTGCAGACGACGATACCGACCCAACCAACGGCACACCGGACGACATTGACTCCACACCGGATGCTGACGGAAATAATGACGCAGGTGGAGACCCCGATTCTCCGGCAGATAACGCCACCGATGGTGACGGCACAGGTACAATAGGTGACGGTAATCCGGCAACAGATGAGGACGACCACGACCCCGAAACCATACCTGTTGGACAGGTATTTGATTTGGCTTTAACCAAAACATTATCTGCCGGACAATCACCCAATGTAGGACTCGGCGATTTGATTACCTTCGATTTGACGGTTTCTAATCAAGGAACTTTAGATGCGTACAACATCGAGGTAGTGGATTATATTCCAGCCGGATTAATTTTGGCAGATGCGAATTGGTCGCCCGGGCAAGCACCGAATGAGGTATTTTACACGATACCGGGACCATTGACACCAAATACAAGTACGGTTATCACAATTACATTGGAAGTAACAGGTGCAGCTACAGGCGGTGATACCCAAAACTTCTCCGAAATATCAAGTGCCGACGACGACACTGATCCGACTAATACGCCACCGACAGACGTAGATTCTACCCCTGACGACGACGGTGGTAATGACGGACCTTACACAGATAATGATATTGATAATACAAATGGCGACGAGGACGACCACGATCCCGAAGATTTCTTTGTTCAGATTTTTGACCTTGCATTAGTCAAAACACTCGCGCCTACACAACAATTACCTGTAGCACCCGGCGATGATGTTACATTCCAAATTGAAATTTTCAATCAGGGTAATGTAAGTGCTTACAACTTAACAATTACAGATTATCTACCGGCGAATACGACCTTGAATGACCCGTTCTGGACAGATAATGGAGACGGCACGGCAACGAAATTCCCTGTGACCGGACCTATCAATCCGGGTGGCTCTACTACGGTAAATATTACGGTAACAATTGATGCTGATTTCATGGGTGATGCAATCACCAACTACGCCGAGATTACAAGCGCAGACGATGATTTCAATCCGGTGAATGATCCACCAATTGACATTGATTCAACACCGGATGCTGACAATACGAATGATGCAGGTGGCGACCCGGATTCTCCGGCAGACAACGCCACTGACGGAGACGGCACAGGTACACCGGGCGACGGCAATCCGGCAACGGATGAAGACGACCACGATCCCGAAACCGTACCAGTTGGTCAAACATTCGACTTAGCATTAGTCAAAACAGTTGACCCGAATCAGCCTATGCCTATCGTTCCCGGCGACTTGGTTACGTACCAAATTGATGTCATCAATCAAGGAACTTTAGATGCGTATAATGTAGAAGTCGTAGATTATATTCCAAGCGGAATGTTAGCCGCAGACCCAACGTGGTCAGTAGGTGCAGACCCAAGCGAATTATACCAAACTATTCCCGGACCAATACTTCCGGGTGATGTGGTCACATTGACGCTCGTACTACAAGTTGACCCGAATTACGCAGGAGGTGATACGCAAAACTTTGCTGAAATCGCTCAGGCGGACGACGACACCGACCCAACCAACGATCCGCCAACTGATATAGATTCAGACCCCGATTCTGATGTAA
>JAHDEO010000608.1 GCA_020628725.1 Saprospiraceae bacterium | reverse complement strand
TGGGTTATCAAGTACAAAAAACGCTTGTTTGAACCACGAAGGTCACGAAGAACACTAAAAACCAAATAGACGCAGAAGAACACAAGATTTTCATAAGGATTTTCTTTAAAACCTTCGTTTTCTTCTGCGTTAATTTGGCTTCGTGCCTTTCGTGCCCTTTGTAGTTCATTTTATAAAAATATATGAAAACATTCGCAGGTATCCCCACTAAATATGCCGACTACGAAACGGCTGCCGTCCTACTCCAATCCATTCCCTACGACGGAACCAGCACATGGGGAAAAGGCGCAGACAAGGGCTTCGAGGCTTTCCTTCGGGCTGCCGAAAACATGGAACTCTACGACATCGAAACCGACTCGGAGGTTTATCGAAAAGGCATACACGTACTGCCCGAATTGACAGATTTTGACAGCCCCAAAGCCATGTACGAAGCAACTTACGAACTCACGCAAGAAGCACTGAAAACCAATAAGTTCTTGACATTTTTTGGTGGCGAACATTCCATTAGCATCGGTATTATTCGGGCATTTTATGAGCATTTTGCGGATTTGACGGTCTTGCAAATTGATGCACATACCGACCTCCGACCACAGTATGAAGGCACGCCCTACAACCACGCTTGCGCCGTATATGATGCTTCGCAAAATTGCAACCTCGTACAAGTCGGCATACGCAGCATGGATGTAGAAGAAAATGAATTTTTAGACCGCCGACAATGCTTTTTTGCCCACAAAATGCACCGCAACACAGACTGGATGCAGGACTCCATTGACCTGATGACCGACCGCGTATATATTACATTTGATTTAGATGCTTTCGACCCCTCAATTATGCCCGCCACCGGCACGCCCGAACCCGGTGGACTGGATTGGTACACGACTACAAATTATCTTAAAATGGTATTTGAACAGAAAAAAATCGTCGGATTCGACATTGTAGAACTCGCCCCGATTGAAGGGCTGACCGCACCGCAATTTTTAGCGGCTAAATTGTATTACAAAATGCTTTCGTATCATTTTTACTGAGACATTAAACGAATAAAAAATGATTCATCCTCACACAGAATTACAATTTATCAGCGAGGAAGTCGGCTACGGCGTAGTCGCTACCCAACTCATCCCGAAAGGCACGATTACATGGGTACAGGACAAACTGGACCGCGAATTTAGTCCGGCAGAATTATATACCATGGACCCGGTGTATCAGGAAATTCTCGAAAAATATACCTTCCGCAACAACAAGGGCAATTACGTACTTTGTTGGGACAATGAACGATTTATCAACCACAGTTTCAAGTCCAATTGCCTCACTACCGCCTACGATTTAGAACTGGCTATCAGGGACATACAACCCGGCGAGCAAGTCACCAACGACTACGGCTACCTCAATCTACCCTATTCATTTCGCGGAATTGAAGAAGGCACAAAACGCAAAGTTGTACGCCCCGACGACCTCTTGAAATACTATGAAATATGGGATAAAAGATTACTCAAAGCCATGAAAAAGGTCGGCAAGGTAGAGCAACCTTTACGTATTTTGATTGGCAATAATTTGTGGAAACATCTCCTCAAAATTCAAGAAGGCGAGGAAGAAATGGACTCCATTTTACTGAACTATTATCCGGGAAAAAGTAATCACAGAACCGATACCGATACCGTTTTTGATTTTTTATGAATTATGAAAATAATTACTATGAAATGGGCGTAATCGGTTTTTGTCCCTTCTTATTTTTTTAATTTATAATGAGTAATTTATCAAACAATTAAAAATTAAATTAATTTATATTCGTTTAATTATAAACCTAAAATAATGTTTTGGGTTAAGTTGAAATTTGGAGCTATCCCCCAAACCTATAAGGTTTTCGAAAACCTTATAGGTTTGATTGCCAAGTACTTAGTCCTAAATTTTACTTGAAAACATTATCTTAAAGTAAATAATAACTAAGCACATCGAAATTTAGGGGGACAAAAGCCGATTACACCCCTATGAAATTCATAAAGAACGTATCATACAATCCATTTAAATTATATTGGAATAGCAATTTTATTTAATGTAATTGAAATAAGAAAAATAATTCACTCATTCAAAATTCACTCATTCACTCATTTTAAATATGAAAGGAGCAGTTTCCAAATTTATCCTCGAACACTACCGCCACTTCAATGCGGCAACCCTCGTAGATGCTGCCAAAGCCTACGAAGAACAACTCGCCAATGGTCACAAAATGATGATTACTATGGCAGGCGCGATGAGTACCGCCGAATTGGGCAGGTCGCTTGCGGAGATGATTCGGCAAGATAAAGTCCACATCATCACCTGTACGGGCGCGAACTTGGAGGAAGATGTTTTCAACCTCGTAGCGCACAAATCCTACAAGCGCATCCCGCACTACCGCGACCTCTCGCCGCAAGACGAACAAGAACTCCTCGACCACCACTACAATCGCGTGACCGACACCTGCATCCCCGAAGTGGAAGCCATGCGAGCTATCGAAGACCACCTGTATCGCGCTTGGAAACAGGCTGATAATGAAGGAAATAGATATTTTCCACACGAATATTTTTACAAAATTCTATTGAGTGGAGAATTGGAACGCAAATATCAAATTGACCCGAAAAACAGTTGGTTGCTCGCTGCGGCGGAGAAAAATATTCCGATTATCGTACCGGGTTGGGAAGATTCTACTTGCGGCAATTTTTTTGCGTCCTACTGCATCACCAACGATATGCGCCCCAATACCATGAAATCCGGTATTGAATATATGATGTTTTTGGCAGATTGGTATAGAAATAATGCGACAGAAAAAGGCGTGGGTTTCTTCCAAATCGGCGGTGGTATCGCAGGTGATTTTCCGATATGTGTCGTGCCGATGTTGCATCAGGATTTGGAACTGGACGGTGTGCCGATGTGGTCGTATTTCTGCCAAATTAGTGATTCTACGACGAGTTACGGCTCGTACTCCGGCGCAGTGCCCAATGAAAAAATTACTTGGGGCAAACTCAATGTTGATACACCAAAATTCGTGATTGAATCGGATGCGACGATTGTTGCGCCCCTTATTTTTGCGTATTTATTAGGTTGGTAAAACACCTCCCGTATCGACGACTTTAGCCGTCGAGTGGTTTGAAAATGTACTTGTAAATGATTGAATGTTATTTTATTAAAAATTAAAATAAAATTCACTTGACGGCTAAAGTCGTCAGTACAGTTAGTCAAATGAAAAAGGAAAAAAGATTTCAAGAAGATAACCAACAGGAAAATCAACAAGATTTTTCAAAAAAGAAAAACAAAAAGAAATTGCCCCAATACGATGACCGCAAATTCAAAAAGAAACCGATTTCTCAATATTTAGATGATTTAGAAAATGAAGACAATGACACCGAATACTAAACCAAAAGTCGTCAAAGATTACGACAAACTGACCGAAGCGGT
>JAHDEO010000063.1 GCA_020628725.1 Saprospiraceae bacterium | reverse complement strand
TTTCCTTGTGGATAATTTTTCCGGTGTATAATTGTTGCTCGGCAACGTCCGCCAAATCACTCGAAAAATACAAACCGCCTACACCCAGAATTGTCGCGAAAGCAATACCGATAAGTGTTCGTCGGGAAGTTTGAAATTCATCAGAACCATAACGCACCAAAAAATAATACGTCAACAAGGCAACACTCAGATTAAGTAGCGTCACCATAAAAGCCGCATGATAAATCTCGACTTTCCCCACCAAAAATTTAATCCAAATCAAGGTTCCAATCGCCGCGCCCAATACATCCAGACTAATCGTCATGGAAATATTGCTCCGAAAACCAACGAATTTCTTATTAATGGTCGCAATCAAAGGCTGCTCAAAGCCAATCAGCAAACCAATTATCGAAGAAATCGCATAAAACACCAATTTAAAATGCGCGAAAGTATACGCATACGCCCACATAATAATCAAAGGCGAATAGCCACCCAAAAAGGACAATAACAACTCAATTCCGATAAACGCCTGAAGCGTTTGCCGTTCCTTTACAAATTGCGCCATCCACGCCCCCACACCCGTCGCAAACAACATCAAACCAATCACAATGGGCCACTGATGCGCCGGATTACCAAGTATATTCGAGCTGAGTTGCGCTAAGATATATTCATCTACAATACAGCACAATCCACTGCAAATCAAACTAAAAGAGGTAAGAATCAGACCTATCCTTGAGCTATTCTTCATGTATTGTTGTGTTGTGGTGTCGTAGTGTTGTGGTTGGGTGATGTTGTCGTGTTTGTGTGCTATGGTGTTATCGTAATTTTTGTATTAATCATTAATCGTTAACCATTAACCATTATTAATCATTGATTCGGTTAATATAATCGCGTTTTCTTCTTGGTATTCGTGTACCGTTTCAATTAGGATGCCCGATTGGGTACTTTGAATGGATAGTAATGTGCGGGAAGATGGGGTATTTGGCGCAGTGGGCTCAAAATGATGTTGGAGGAAAATATCAGCTTCCTGTTGTGCTTGTTGCGACCAATGGGTAATATCATTTCGACTTTCCGTATAACGCAGTTTTTTTTGTGTAAAATGATAATTAATTGAGGAATGATGGACTTGTACGGGCTTGTTTAGCTGTTCCATTGGCAAGATGCAAAGTGACTGTACCTTGCTCTCATCCAACGTATTACAAGCAAACATCTCCGAAAAAAAAGAACCATCTTCAAACTGCAATTGCACAAAGTGACTCGTACCAATAATTCCCGCATGAACATGAACTGCTTGTTCAGAAAAATAGCTTTTCTGTTCCTGAAATATACTCAACTGCGTCACATCAACAGCTTGTTGGAAGACCGCCAATTGTAGTTTTTTATATGAAATATCTTTGAATAGTAACGAGGTCATTTGTTTAGTGATTTGGTGCTTAGATTGTACAGGCGATTTCAATCACCATGTTGCAATAATTAAATGCGTTTTTTTGTTTTATAAATTTTTATACATAAAAATTATGGTCACATGGCGAATGAATTCGCCTGTACAGTTTTAAAGAAAAATAATTACCCCCGCCCAAAAAAGTGGGTCAGAAAGCGGCGTATAATGATGGGTTCCCTGATAATAAACAGGGTCATCATAATAATCGTCGTAATCCGATTGATGTTCGCCATCAGCGAAAGTGCGTCCGTCTATTCCCTTTATAATATCGTCTTTTTCTTTGATGTATTTTTTGAGCTTTTTCTGTTGCTTTCGCAAAACTTCTGCGCCGGCGGTGATGATATTTTCCATGATTTCGGCAGAGGGAGTTTCCTCATCGCCTTGCTCTTCCCATTTGGGGGCAGAGTTGAGTACGCCATAGATTTCCTCCCAGATTTCCTCCAAAAACAGGTTCTCTGCCCATTGGTGGTCAGTATCTTCTTCGGTAGGTACGTAACGCCCTTCTTCCATAAAAGAAAAGAACACATACTCTCTTGGGTCAAGTCCCTTATACACCGCCACAGGAACGCGATAGTCTACCCAACGCGGATGCTTTTTGTAGGTCTCCCAGCGGTCTTTCTCACCGTTTTTTAGCAGGATTTTCGCGTATTTGCTCAAAGCAAACTCGCCTGCTTCCGGGTCTACATGTGCATACACATCATAAAAGCTCAAAAAATCGCGATATTGCCGACGGTAACCTTCTACAATTTCTTTTGCTTTCTTGGTTGGCTCATAGACCCAATCAACCTCTGATTTTTTGACTTTTACGCCAAGTACTTTCTTACCTTCCGTTATTTTTTCTGACTGTGTAATCAGTTTTTTACTTTCCAGAAAATCAATCGCACTCTGCGTATATTTCAATTTACCACTCAGAAAATTCGGAAATACGACCTTACCCTCTACCATCAGGTACAGCACATACAAAGACTGATAACTCAGCTTTTCTTCATCGGTTAATTCCCAATTTTCGGGTGTGGGTTGACCCACTTTATTGTCTTCTTTTTTCATTTATCCAAATTCAAAAAGAAAATTCCAAGTACCAAATTCCAAATCCCAATTCAAATACATTTTTACGTATTACTTGCTTGGAATTTGGAATTTGTTATTTGGAATTTCTCACATTTACTTTCCACCAAAACCACCCGAACGTCCACCTGAACTTCTCGTGGTTTTACCTGTCGATTTTTTGAAACCGGAAGCGGATTTTTTCGCTTGCGACTGTGCTTGGAAAGTACGTTGCGAAGCGGTCGGATTGCTCAATTTCGACTTAATACCTTTAGCTGCGGTCTTTTGCTTAGCTGCTGTTTGTTTGACCGACTGAGGGCGTTCCGCAGTAGGGGCTTTTGTACCTGTATGTGCGGCATTTCGGGAAGCCATTTTGCTTTTGTACTGTGAGGTACTCGCTGTCGAGCGGCGTGGTTGAGAACGCTGCCCCGCAAAAGCAGCCGAATTGTAACGTGGTGAGAGCAACCAATACATCAAGAAAAAATTACCAAGTCCGCTGCTGTGGTAGTGGTGGTGTTGACCATATACCTGCTCATTTCCACTAACGGTAAGGCTGCCTGTGTCGCCATCTTTTTCTACGGTGATAGTCGCAATCGTTTGTTCTTGGTCATCTTCCATACCGGGATAGTCAAGGACTTTGGTGTAAAGTTGGAAACCTGCATTATTGCTGTCGCCAAATGGTTCTACGAGAATCGTATCGACATAACCGTTTTGATTGAGGTCAAGGTTGTTAATATCTTCTCGGTTGACCAAACCCGATAGGAATTCGGCGTCCCATTGTTCTTCGCTTTCGCCCTCTTCTATCAGCAGGCGGTGAAATTGTTCTAAATCAAAACCTTCGGAGGCAGAAGGCGCATTTTCGGCAACAGTGATACCGACATTGACATTTTGTTTATTGTCAGAAGAGCAACTCCATAGGCTCAAAACTAAAATAGCAAGTGTTGAAAGTTTAAGAAGTTTAAACATGTTTTTGATAGTTTGAAGGATGAGGTGAGTAATAATCTACTTCAAGAGCGTAGTTGTTTTTTCTTTATACGAACCAAATTTGACGCACATAGCCATGTTACGTAAGGAAAGTTTGAAGTATAAAGGAAAAAGAACAAGTTCTTGATGAAGATTATTGCTTACGTCATCCCTTATAAGTAATAAAGTTGATAACAATTTTTAGGGCTTATTTTGTTCCAAAGATATGACTTTTTTCGATAATTGAGTTGATTTTGAGGATAAAAGGTAGGGGAAAACGTATCCAAAATAAAACCTCCCAAAAAGCAACTTGTCATCCGTACCGACGACTTTAGCCGTCGCGGGTAACACCAAGCACTTGGCGGCTAAAGTCGTCAGTACAGCACGATGTCAAACTTGTAGCGCAAATTCATGAATGTGCGCTACAAGTGAAGGGCGCGGCAGGACGCTGCCCTTTCAGCGGTTTTATGGTGCGCTTGAAGTGGTTTTGAAGTGGAGGGTGTTCTGGAGGTGGGCGTGTGGTGCTAGCTAAAGTCACCGAATACCGCTCTATAAGACCGACAGCTCTGCTCGGGCAAGAACGTTGGCGGGGTGGGGAGAGTTGGTAGATTATTTTTCAGAATACTCATTTTTATTTAAATTTTCTTTTCTATATATCTTTTTTTGTATATTTTTACATAAAATTAATTCTGAGAGAGCAGTTCTCACTTTAACCCTAACTTTCTAAAGTCTAAGCTATCAGTAACTTTCAAGATAGAAGTAGCTGTGAATCAATAGATTCATACTACCTGACATAAGTATAATTAATATGAAAATCTTTATATCGTATTCACGCAAGGACAAACTTTACAAGAATGAACTTTTAAAGCAATTAAGTTCTCTGCAAAGAGATAAAATAATTGACGGTTGGCATGATAGTAAACTACTACCGGGAGATAAGTGGGATGAAGGGATAAAAAAAGCACTCTATGAGTGTGATATTGTATTATTCTTGGTTAGTGCAGACCTTATGGCATCTGAATATATAAATAATACTGAAATCAAAATATCACGAGAGAGATATGAAAATAAAGAAATTAAGATCATACCTGTAATCACTAGACCCTGTGCGTGGGAATCCACCTTCGGTGAATTCCAAGCATTACCTAAAAATGCGAAACCACTTTCTACATGGAAAAATATAGATGAAGGTCTATTAGATATTACAAAAGGAATAATCAGAATTGTCGATGAAATCAAAAATGATGAAACTATTAAGGAGAATAATAATAGCTCCTCTGAACCAGAAAGCCCTATAAAGAGTGGAATGAATATCAATAATGCAGGTGCGAAGATTGGCAAACAAATCAATATCAACGAAGTAAATAACTTAAAAATTGATTGATTTATGGAGGTGAAAAATGAAAATAACGAAATTAAAACTCAAGTTAATGTTAATGAGCTTAAAGTAGATATTGCAAAGGTAATAAAGAATGCAACATCAGAAGATCGTGAAAATAGCGATTCTTTTGAAGACCCAACCAAGCCCTATTCACCAACTTCTACTGAGATAGAAATTGAAGACTTTACAGAGTTAGAAGATAACTTAAGTAAACTCAAGGAAGATAGAATGCTGTTGATGTATTGCCCTGATTATAGTCTATTGAACTCAGCAAAATTAGCACTTATACGCAAATTACTGAAACTTGATAATTATAAATGTCGTGTTTTAGGGTTTCAAGATAAAAATAAAGAGCGAACCGACTTAAATCTAGGAATTTTTACAGACTCAAAGTTAGCTGAAAACAGTAATACGATATTTATTGTCGAAGTAATCAATGAGTCATCAGCAGATACTTTCTTTGATTCTTTATTTAATAGGGCACAACGAGGAGAATTAATTAAATCAAGGCTAAAGTCAAATAATATATTTGTATTAATCTCTTACACTAATTATAGTTTAAAAGAAAAAGCAAAAGAGAAAAAATCTCAACTCTATTTTCCCCAATGGTTTATTTCATATGAAAAATATTTAAACTACATACTCAAAGATATATTCCCTGAAAACGACGATTACATTTACCTCCATGAGAGTATAGTTGAACAAAAAAAATATGGTTTATTTGAGGAGGACGACGAAGGGCTTCATGAAGTAATCTCAAAGAAACTAGAAGAAGGCAAACGAGCCTTTTACGAAAAAATTAGCGGTAACAAACAAAAAGTAGAAGAACTAAAAGCAAATAATGAGAAAAGAATACAAAAAATCGGACCTGAACAGCTTATAGCAAAGCATCCAGAAGTTAAAGATTTATTGTATGTAACAGCTTTCTTTCCACAACTCCGCCTGAGAGAGTTTATTGGATTGGCTTCGGAGATTATGGCTAATAAGGTTTATGAAGTTCATACAGAAGAATCATACATAAATAAAAAGGGAAAAAAGAAGTCAAAAGCGCAGATAAAACAGGTAAAGTTAGTGGATGAATTTAGAGGAAATGCAGATGTTTTTTTTCAAAAAGCGAAAATTGAGGAAATAAAGACAGACGATTTGTCAACCATAGTTGATTTTAATGAACCTTATTTGCGAAAAGAAGTAAAACAATATTATTTAAAAAAATATCCAAATTATGTAAAAGATCAATTTCTTAGAATTATTAATCTGGATTTACTTTTTAGATATGATGTTTCTTATCAGTATATTGAAAATATTGTCAGACTAGTTGCCGAAACTGCAATTACTGACCCTGATTTTTATGGAAAAAAACTCCTTTATGAGTTGGGTTTAGGCAAGTTCATCAATAAAGATGATGACGATCCAAAAGAGGATTATATCAAAGCCATACTTGATTTATTCAATAATGCTGTAGAGAGAAATCATAATCTCTATCGTCTTTCATTTCTAATTTCAGAAATGCTTGAGCATCCGCAGCTAAAAAAATCAATTGACAAATTTTTCAGTTTCTTAATTGAGAGTTGCAAGGCACCCGAAGTTGTCCTTGAAATTTTAAGACGGTTAAGATATTCGGAGAATCTTGACAAGCTCTTTTGGCTCAAAAGGATATTCAATGAATCAGGTAGTGATAAAATGGAAGTTATGCAAAATGGTTATAACTATTTGATTTTATTAGGCAGACAAAGCACATCTGATATATATGATTTTTCTAAAAGAGTAAAACAGTGGTGGCAAGACGAGAATAAAGATTACGAAATAAAAGAAAATGAGCTTCATAGATTCTATGGAATTTCTTTTTTATACAGTTACGCTACAAGTGCGATTTATGCCCTACCAGAAAAATTTTATGGTGATTATCCTTCTAAATATGCTCTATTTTCTAATTTCTATGAATTAGAACCAGAAGATATTGCACAAAAAATTAATTTCATTGTAAAATGGATTTTTAATAAAAACTTAGATGGAATATTCTTCAACAATGATGGTTATGAATTTGATATGGACACTATAAATTCAAACGCCGATTTAATAGAACATTGGTCGTTAATTTTATTTGGTAAGTTAAAGAAGAAAAATATTAATGAAAATTCAAAATTAATACTAAAAACAATTCTAACAGAAATTAAAAGAAATACAAATAGACTAACTCGTAGTAATTTGAGAGATGCTTGGTTCCAAAAGACAAATTACTATTTGAAAAATGAAGCAAATCTCAAGTTCGATGAGATAAAAAAAAGAAGCCTTTTTAATTTTAGAAGAAAAAATCTTGAAAGATTAATAAAATATTTCGACAAATCTAAATCTAAATAAGTTATGCCAAACGTAAACGACATAGATAGAGTAATTAGGTTAGTTGATGCAGACTATAAAACATCCGCACCTAATGAAAAGAAAATAATCATTAATATTAATAATGGTGAAGTATTGAAAAGTAAGCCTTTAGCCGCGGGGCTTCGGGGAATTGATTTGAGATATTACGTAGTATCCGCTCAAAATAACGCTGAATGTGAAGGATACGTATGTAAGGTTAGAGATATAGTGACTCGACACTCAATTAATATACAAGTTGACTATGATGTAAGCTGTCCAGTTGGTTCGGAAGAAAAAGTTGCAAGTACGCTTTGCAGAGGTGATAATCCCAAGATAGTGTTAGAGGAGCGCATTGAAGGTTATCTCAAAGAATTTAATCGTACTAAACGTAACCAAGATGTTAATTTTATATTTTCATTTTATAGTCTAAAGGAGGAATTACGACAATTTATATCTAGTAAGGTCAAAACTGATACCGGACTTGACTTTCATCCATATATATCAATTGAAAAAGAAGTTGAAAAGCTAAAAACTATACCACTTTCTTCGGATAAATTTCCTATCAGAGTGAAAGACTATGACAATGACATTCCTATTGAGTATCAAGTCGGTCTCGAAGTAGTCAATGATGACAAAAAAGTAAATGCTATTTTAAAATACAATAATATACCAAGCCTTAAATCAATATTACAAAATGAAATAAATAAAGTGTTGAGTAAAGAATGTACTTTACATCAATTATGTTTTAAATTTGATACTGAAGTAAAACCAAAATTAGTAGACAAAATCAATCTTATTTTAGAACCAGAAGGAAGGCAAATATCATATATAAAATTCGATTTAACATTATCCGATATAATTGTCCCTGAAGCTCCTACATTTAAACATACAACTGAATGTGAAATCAAAGATTCTGCACAATATCCTATCGAAGTTCAAAATAGAGTAATTATGAATTTAGATGATATTGGTAAATTAAAAAGAGCAAATATTGATAGTGGAAAGGGAGGACTAGAAGATTGGCTAAAATACACACTTGACAAAATAGTTCAAGACGTATTCTTCGAAAGAACACGAATCGATCTTTTATATAGCTTGGAAAAAGATAAGAAAGCAATAAAAGAGAGGCTTGAAATAGAAGCAAAACAGATAGGGTTTTCAATTAGACACCTTGCTTTTTTGCCTAATTTAAAAGAATTAGAACTACTTGATGGGTTTAAATTTGACAACTCTACTTCCTATAAAACCAAAGATACTCGCATAAAAATAAAACTCAATACGATTATAAATGGAAAAGTACATGATTTTGAAGATATTGAACATTATTTAGGATATAATAAATTCAAAGAAAAGTTATTAAATAAAGCAAAAGATATTATTGAACAGGAAATTAGAGAGAAACAACCGTCTGATATATTTGCAAGTGCGTATGAAGGAGAAAATTCAATTGATAAAATTTTAGCTAGTAAAGTAAAAAAATCAATAGAGCAAGAATTTAAACTTACTAATGACACAAAAGTTTCTATACTATTCTTAGAAACAGATTTAACAAAAAGAATGTATGCTTTACAGTCAAAATTTCCTGAATTTAAGGTAAAAATTAAGCCTTACGATTCTAATAAAGTTGTACCTTATAAGGTATCTTATAAGATAAAAGGGGTACATAAGGATGGCTTTTTTACATTTCAATCTAATGCTTTCAAACCTCACCAAACGGATAAAGAAATTAAGAAAATTAACGAGTCTATAAAACATGAAATCCAAAAATATCTTGATCCTATACCTACTAAAGTTAGTCAATATAGTAATCTTAAAAATTTAAAGTCTATTGAAGACAGGATAATAAAACCTGCAATAGTAAGTGTTTCAAAAAATTTATTTGGGTTAGTTATAGAGGATATATCAATTAGGCGTTTATCTACTATTGGAGAAGTAACTGGACGTAAAACAGAGAAAAAATTCATAGAATTAAGTGGAGAAACCAATAGTGAGGTTGCACAAAAAGATAAACAAAATTTGATGGCTGAATTAGACGTGTTGTATGAGCGAAAAAAACTATTCCTTCAAACAGGAGATAAAAAACAAGCGAAAAAAATAAACGAGCAAATTGAAGAATTAACTAAGAGTACATCAAATTACATGGATAAAAGTCGAGAGTTAACAAAAATTGACAATGAAACAAATGAACAATTTAGTTTTGACAATTATGATTTTTTGAAACTGGAATCCCCTGATAAAGAGGATGACACAAATACCGAAGAAGATTAATCATGGATACAACTACCAAACTTGCAAGTGCCTCAATTAGAAGTCTATTCTACGATATAAGTTAGTGGTTTAAGAATGAACTTCCATTTATTCTGGTTTTCCTTGCTTCAATAGGAATCTTTATATTATTATTCAATCTTAATTTTCCACGATTTAACGACCCCTTAGTAATCATTTCTGTTGCAATATACCTATTTGCGTTGTGGGGTATATATCTGGTGGCTTGTAGTTTGATTAAGATTAGTATTGAAAAAGCTATTGCAGATAGAGTGTCAGTCAATCTTTCAGAAGAGTTAAGAAAAATAAAGAGTAAGGAGAAAGACAAAATTAACCTTAAACAGGTTCCTTCTTTACTGCCTTCTGTTAGTAAGAAGTTTAAATCTGCCATGATGAGACTGATTGTCTATGTTATTAATGAAGCCGACGACAGAAAGTTTGAATCAAGTGACGTTGTCATGCGCCCATATAAGGAGGAGGCGGTAGGGGATATATTTAAAATAAATACTATCCAAAAAATTGTGCTGAGACTTGGTATACTGGGAACGTTTATTGGACTTTTTATTGCATTTGCAAATCTTGGAGATTTAAGTAAAATTGATGATAACTTCTCAAAAATAACCAATGCACTACAGTATTCATTTAGTACAAGTATTGCAGGTTTACAGGCTTCAGTAATGTTAGCTTTCTTTCTTTTACTTTTAAACAGAAGGCAAGATAGCTACTTCAAAAGTATGGAAGATGCTACTCAAACAACAATTGCTTTAGTGAGAAAATCTCTGAACAAAGATTCTTTCTTTGCTGACTTCGAACAAATGAGAGAATCTATGGATCAAGTGAGAAAAAGTGTATATGATCAACAAGCAGAGACAAAGGCACAAACAAAAGCTATACAAGACGGTATATTAAAATTAAAGGGTGCTAAAACAAACTTCGATGACTTCTTAAAAGGTATGACCCAAGAAATGAAGAGTGTCTATGATATTCTGTCACCTGAAAAAATCAGTAATGAGCTAAAATATAGCTTGAAACACTCTGTTGGTGGAATTTCTGAAGCATTAAATGATAACATAACGAGACATTTGAAACAATACAACGTACTTAACGAGTCAATGGCTAAAATTAGTAAGAACTTAGAGTTAATTGACAGGCAGTTAAGTGGACAGATTGAATTAAATAATGAGACTATTGTGAAAGCTAAAAATGAAATTTATAAGGCTGTAAGCAATCTATCAGATATACAAAAAAAATACATCAAAGAGGTTGCTGTAAACCATCCGGGCAAACAGCTCGAAATGGCGGTAAAAACAATAGAAAGAGATATATCAGGAAAATTAGGAAATAATGCAAACAACATTTTAGATACTATGAAAAGATTAGAGAGAACGCTCAAAGGGTATAGTGGGATTATTGAAAATAAGGTTGTCTTTTCAAGGAAACGAGTTGTTTTTTGGAGTGTTCTTGTTACATCCCTTTTGTTTGGACTCTTAGTTATAGCGGTCTGTATATTCAACCCCAACCTTATCAATAGTCTTACTCAGGGCATTAACTCATTTATTGCTAAGTGACATGAAATCTATATTTGAATTAGTAAATAATGATAGTGAAATATTAGGTCCAGGAACTGACCTTGTTATTTCGTTAGTTGCTGTACTAATCATGTTACTTGCACTTCACTTTAAGGATAGTGAACAAAAAATCAATGAATTAAAAGAGCGACTATCTCTAGAAGAAAATATACATGAAGAAATAGAAAAGTATCGGCAGCGAATAAGTATCTTAGAGGACTCACTTGATTTAACTAAAGAATACTTAAAAGAACAAGATATATTATTAAGAAAAATAAAAGAGTCACAGTTTGCAATAATTAATGGTATAGCTGCAAAATACGATGTAAAACCTAAAAAAGCTATTGACGGGGTTTATGAAATTCCAATAACTCTTTCTGGTGGTTTAAGAGATGTTATTAGAATACAAAATGATGCCACTCTTCAAAGAATCAGCTTTGGAAATACAATACTATTTGGTGACGGCGAAGCAAATTTGAAATCAAGAGGTAAAGATGTTCTACGTGATATTTGTACTATATTTAAAACAAAACTCAACTTAATCAAAGAAATTCAAATTCAGGGACATGCGAGTGCAGACAGAAACTCCATAACAAGAGGCAATGACAATTTAGACTTAGCAAGTAGGAGGTCAATAGCAATTTTTAGATTTTTTAGAGATGATAAAACACTGCAAATTGACCCCGCTGAAACAATAGTATCTGCAAACTCATTTGGATATTACATGCCTGTTGAAAGGGATTACACAGATAGAGAATGGAACTTCAGAAGAATATCCAGAGCTAATCAAAAAGACGGTGGGCACAGAAACAAAAGGATAGAAATAGTTTTGAACTATTATGAAACAGGAGAATAATTTATCAAGTATTCCTGTTTGATTGTTCTCCCATTAACAAAAAATTAACCCCTCAAAAAAATCAAACATATATAAATTCCGAAAAAAACACGTTATCTTGTTGACGAAGGATAAGCCTGCATCCTTTGTACCTTTTATTAATTTTGAATGAGCGAATTTTGAATGTTGAATGTGTCTGTTTTTTTGACATTTTAAAACATTCAAAATTCATTCATTCAAAATTCAACATTCACTCAATCTCCCGCCGATTAATACGAAAATTATGGCAACACACACACGCACCTACATCACCTGCGCGATGCGATACGGCATGGCTTTTTTGTTGATTATCAACATATTAAGCTGCAAAAAAAAGACGCAGACCTACATCATTCCCGATGCCGAATTTAGTGCTTACGTCAACGCCTATACGAGTGGCGAAATCTCCAAAACCGGTGCTGTTATGGTGCGGTTCAACGATGCGGCGGTGGGGACGGCGCGAGTCGGTACGCCTTTGAGCGACGGGATTTTGCGACTCACGCCCAACGTCGCGGGTACGGCGGAGTGGCAGGATGAACGCACGATTAAATTCACGCCAAGCGACGAATTGGCTTCCGGCGAAAACTACGTGGTCGGGGTTCGTTTGGATAAGATATTTGATGAAGTGCCAAGTAATTTGCGGAATTTTGAGTTCAATTTCCGCACTTTGGAGCAGCATTTTACGGTGCATATCGAAGGCATCGGCAGCGACAGCCCGCGCAACCTCTCCCGCCAACGCATCACCGGATACGTGCAGACCGCCGACCAAGCCACGCCCGATGCGATGAGCCAAATCCTGACCGCCAAACAAAAAAATAATGACCAAATAGACATCGCATGGACGCACGACGATGCCCTGCGCCAACACAATTTTGTCATCAATAATGTCGAGCGCGGCGACAAGGCTTCGTCGGTACAATTATGCTGGGACGGCGAGGCGATTGGTGTCCGCAGGAAGGGCAATCGGGCGGTGGTCGTGCCGTCTTTGGATGATTTTTCGGTCATGGATGTCCGCACCACGAAGGGCAAGGATAAGTACGTGCAAATCAGCTTTTCCGACCCGCTTTCGCCCAATCAAAACCTTGACGGTCTGATACTTATCGAGGGCTACAAAGGCAAATTGCGGACGACGATTAACAATAACGAAATTCGCGTATTTCCCGCCGACGGCATCGGTGGCAAGCAGACCGTTACGATAGCCAAAGGCATCAAAAATACGGCGGGTAAAAAGATGAAAAATCCCGGCGAATGGGCGGTCACATTTGAGCAGGAAAAACCGCAGGTACGCCTCGTCGGACGCGGCGTGATTGTACCGGATTCGGAGGGACTGATGTTTCCTTTTGAAGCCGTCAGCCTGAATGCGGTGGACGTGGAAATTTTCAAAATATTTTCCAATAATACCTTACAATTTTTACAAAATAATAGAATTTCGGGCGAATATAGTTTGCGTGAAGTCGGGCGCGTGGTCTATCAGAAAAAAGTGGCATTGAGCAGCCTCAAAGCCGACCCGATGCTGGGTTCGTGGAATCGTTACGCATTAGATTTAAGCAAATTTATCAACCGCGACCCCAATGCTATTTACCAAATCCGATTGGGCTTCAAACAGGACTACGCGACCTACGTATGCGAAGGCGATAATTCCGATAATGCCACTGCACAACTCACCGCATTGGGCGAAGATAAAGCCCTCACCGACGAGGACGATATTCGCAGCATCATGCGCTATAATTACAGCTATAATTACGACGGTTATAAGTGGGAACATCGCAAAAATCCGTGTTATCCACCTTACTATAATCCGCAGAATTTTGTCAGTCGAAATGTCATCCCCTCCAATTTCGGAATGATTGCCAAACGCGGTACAAACGGCGATATGTACGTCATCGTCACCAACTTGCTCACTGCCTTGCCCGAAGTCGGTGTTCAGGTCGAACTATTTGATTATCAACAACAATCACTTGGTAAAACGCAAACAAATGACGAAGGAATCGCCGTAATGAATACCAAGCGCGACCCCTTCGCCGTCATCGCTAAGAAGGGTAAAGAACACGGTTATTTGAAGTTGGCGGACGGCATGTCCTTGTCTTTGAGTCGCTTTGATGTGGCGGGTGACAGGGTGCAAAAAGGACTGAAAGGTTACGTGTATGGCGAGCGTGGCGTGTGGCGTCCGGGCGATTCGATTTACCTGTCGTTTATCCTCGAAGATAAGGAAAAAACATTGCCCTCGAAACACCCCGTCACTTTCGAGTTTTATGACCCGAAAGGGCAACTCCAACAGCGCAATACAACCTCCGAACACACCGGACACATTTACAGTTTTTACACCAAAACCGACCCCGATGCACCCACCGGAAATTGGCGTGCCAAGATACAAGTCGGCGGCGCAACGTTCACCAAAACCATAAAAGTCGAAACCATAAAACCGAACCGATTGAAGATTAATTTGGACTTCGGAAAAGACGAATTATCGGCAGCAGACGGCAAAAAATTAGCCGGAAAATTACAGGTGAATTGGCTACACGGCGCACCCGCGAAAAAGCTGAAAACGGTGGTCGAAGCGGATGTTAATTCTACGAATACTACCTTTCAGAAATTTCCTGAATTTGAATTTGACGACCCCGCACGTCGCCTTAAATCCGAACCGCAAGTTATTTTCGATAAAAAATTGGACGAAAACGGCACGGCGGATATCAGCGCATCTATCGAAAGCAAGGAAGCACCCGGCAAATTACGGGCAAATTTCAAGACCCGCGCCTTTGAGGAAGGCGGCGATTTCAGTATTGATAATTTTACGGTGGATTATAGCCCGTATCCGTATTATGCAGGTATCCGAATTCCACTAAATCGCTATGGTTCAAAGCGTTTGGATATGAATAAAACGCATAATTTGGACGTGGTTTTATTGGATAAAGACGGTTATCCTGCCGAAAATCGCCAACTCACTGTTGGTTTTTACAAACTCAATTGGCGTTGGTGGTGGAGCAATTCGGACGGAAATATTACCTCATTTAATAGCAGTTCGCATCACAATTCTTTGTCCACCGATTCCATTCAAACGAATGCGGAAGGCGTGGCGAGTGTCAAGGTAAAACCGGAGAATTGGGGACGTTATTTGGTGCGTGTTTGTGATGAAGGCGGACATTGTACGGGCGATATTTTTTATGCCGGAAGTCCGTGGTATGATAATGATGATGAATTGGACGAGGAGTCGCGGCGGGCTGCGTCTATGTTGGCATTTTCGACAGATAAAAAGAAATATGAAGTCGGTGATGCGGTAGAGGTCAGGATTCCGACGAGTGAGGACGGACGCATTTTATTATCCATTGAAAACGGTTCAAAAGTCCTTGAAACACATTGGATTAATACAAAAAAAGGCGAAACGAAATATAAGTTTTACGCCAATGAAAAAATGGTGCCGACTGCCTATTTGAATGTCTCGCACATACAGCCGCACGGACAGGCGAAAAATGATTTGCCGATAAGAATGTACGGCGTGATTCCTGTCAGCGTGGAAGACCCGAAAACCCGTTTGCAGCCCGTCGTGGATATGCCCGAAGTGCTGAAACCGGAAGAAAAATTCACCGTAAAAGTCAGCGAAAAGGACGGAAAACCAATGGCTTACACATTAGCGATTGTGGATGACGGTTTGTTGGATTTGACGCGCTTCAAAACGCCCGATGCTTGGTCTGCATTCTACGCGAGAGAAGCCCTCGGCGTATCCACTTGGGATGTGTACGACAATGTTTTGGGTGCATTCGGCGGAGAATTGGAACGCATACTCAGCATCGGTGGTGATGCCGCCGCCACCGTGCCGGGCGCACAACGCGCCAATCGTTTCAAACCCGTTGTGCGTCATATTGGTCCATTTTATTTAAATAAAAGAAAAACAAATACGCACGAAATTGTGATGCCGAATTATGTGGGTTCGGTACGGGCAATGGTCATCGCAGCGAAGGACGGCGCATACGGAAAAACGGATGTGACCACGCCCGTCCGCAAGCCTTTAATGGTGCTGGCTACCTTGCCGCGTGTCTTGAGTCCTATGGAAACGCTGACGCTTCCGGTCAATGTATTTGCAATGGAAGATAAGGTGCGCGATGTCAAAATTCGGGTGGAATCCAACGGCATGTTGGAATTTCCTGACGGCGATACGCAAAATTTGACCTTCACAAAACCCGGTGATGATGTGGTGTATTTTAATGTAAAAGTACCCGTAAAAATCGGCGTGGCAAAGGTGAAAATTATCGCCGAAGGCGGCGGAGAAATCGCTACACAAGAGATTGAATTGGATGTGAGAAATCCGAATCCGTATATTACGGATGTGGTGGAAGAAGTTGTCAATCAGGATGATACGTGGAATGTGGATTTGAAACCCGTCGGTGTGTATGGCACCAATTCCGCGATGTTGGAGGTGTCGAGTATTCCGCCGATTAATTTGGGTAAACGACTGCGCTACCTCATTCGCTATCCGCATGGATGTATTGAGCAAACGACCTCGTCGGTGTTTCCGCAATTGTATGTGAGTCGCCTCATGGAATTGGGCGAACAACGCGAAAAAGAAATCAGTGTAAACGTAAAAGCAGGCTTGGAACGGCTCAAAAAATTTCAGGTGGCTTCGGGTGGTTTTGCCTATTGGCCCGGCAATGGTGAGGCGAGTGATTGGGGGACGAATTATGCGGGACATTTTATGTTGGAAGCGCGAAAATTGGGCTATTCGCTGCCTGTCGGGATGTTGGATAAATGGAAAAAACACCAACGCCGCGAGGCGCGAAATTGGACACCGCCCGCGCATAAAAAAGGCTTCACCGACCACGGCAGCTATAATTCTTACGACCTGATGCAAGCCTATCGCCTGTACACGCTCGCCCTTGCGGGTGCGCCCGAACTCGGCGCGATGAACCGCATGAGAGAAAGCACCAATCTCACGCCACAAGGCGCATGGCGACTCGCCGCAGCCTACGCCGCAGCCGGAAAACCGGAAGTCGCGCAGTCGCTCATAGACGGCTTGCCGACCGACATTGCGCCCTACCGCGAACTCGCCCGCACCTACGGCAGTGACCTCCGCGACCAAGCAATGATTTTGGAGACTCTGGGCATGTTGGAGGATAAAACGCAGGCGGTGAATTTGCTCAAAACGATGTCGGGCAAGCTGGCTTCGGGGTCTTGGTACAGCACCCAAACGACGGCTTACTGCCTACTCGCTATCGGAAAATTGGTAACGGATTCGGGCGGTGCCAACAACGCGATTCGTGTGGCATACAACATCGGCAATGCAGGTGCGAAAAACGCCGGTTCGGACAGTCCGGTACTGCAAATTCCGATTGACATAGACCGCCTCGACAACCAATCGCTGACGCTGACCAATCAGTCCGGCGGCGTGCTGTACGCGCGTGTCCTGCTCGACGGAAAACCGCTACAAGGCGACTCCACATCCGCCGCTAACGACCTGAAAATGAGCATCCACTACCAAACTCTGAAAGGCAATAAACTCGACCCCTCAAGCATCGAACAAGGCACGGATTTCGTCGCTATGGTGACGCTCACCAATCCCGGCAAACGCGGCAATTATGAGGAAATGGCACTGACGCAGGTCTTTCCCGCCGGCTGGGAACTCCGCAATATCCGCATGGATAATCTGGACTATAATCTCGCCAATGATGCCGCCGAATATCAAGATATTCGCGATGACCGCGTCTATACGTATTTCGACATCGGCAGCAGTAGTACCCGCACCTACAGCATCCTCCTCAACGCCGCTTACGAGGGGCGGTATTATCTGCCTTCGGTGTATTGTGAGGCGATGTATGATAATGCTATCAATGCTCGGGAGAGTGGGGGATGGGTTGAGGTTGTGCGGGGTGATTCTGAGGAATCGTGACGGCTGTTTTTGCTGTCGAATTTAAAGAGATTGGAAACCGGAATATCGCATTTTTTTGTGGTGTTTCGGTTTTTTTGTTTTTGTTGAAATAGAATTTTGTTTTGGTGAAAATATATTATATTTGTTCCAAAATATTTCATGCACTCCAAAAGGTAGGCTAAAAAAACACTTCCTGCCTTTCTTTTTTCAAATACATTCAAAATTGATACTCATGATGAAATCTAACTTACGCTTTTTTAGCGCGATTGCGCTTTGTTTTTTATTGGTGAATGGGGCTTGGGGGCAGGCGGATACTTGCTTCGAGCCAATACCAATGAGTCAAAACATTATTTCTATCAATGCAGATGGTGCAAATGATATTTATTCGATAGATTTAGACGGAGATGGCGATAATGATGTGTTGTCTTCTTCTAGAATTGATGATAAAATTGCTTGGTATGCTAATGACGGGCAAGGTAATTTTAGTGCTGAAAATATTATTTCTACCAGTGCAGATGGTGCAAATCATGTTTATTCGATAGATTTAGACGGAGATGGCGATAATGATGTGTTGTCTGCTTCTTTTGATGATGATAAAATTGCTTGGTATGCTAATGACGGGCAAGGTAATTTTAGTGCTGAAAATATTATTTCTACCAGTGCAGATGGTGCAAATCATGTTTATTCGATAGATTTAGACGGAGATGGCGATAATGATGTGTTGTCTGCTTCTTTTGATGATGATAAAATTGCTTGGTATGCTAATGACGGGCAAGGCAATTTCAGTATTGAAAATATTATTTCTATCAACGCAAATGGTGCAAACAGTGTTTATTCGATAGATCTAGATGACGATGGGGATAGTGATGTGCTGTCTTCTTCTAGAACTGACGATAAAGTCGCTTGGTATGCTAATGACGGGCAAGGTAATTTCAGTACTGAAAATATTATTTCTACTGATGCAAATGGTGCACAGAATGTCTATTCGATAGATTTAGACGGAGATGGCGATAATGATGTACTGTGTTCTTATTCTCCCAATAGAATTGTGTGGTATGCTAATGATGGGCAAGGCAATTTTAGTAGCGAAAATGTTATTTCCGATAGCGATGCTACGGGGGGGCTTTATTCGATAGATCTAGATGGTGACGGAGATAATGATGTGTTGTCTGCCTCTAATGACGATAAAATTGCTTGGCATATAAATGACGGACAAGGTAATTTTAATAGTCAAAATATTATCTCTAGAAATGCGGCGATACCAGCAGATGTCTATTCAACAGATTTAGACGGAGATGGCGATAATGATGTGCTATCTGCTTCTCTTGTAGACGATAAAATTGCTTGGTATGAAAATGACGGACAAGGTAGTTTCTTTGATGATAATATTATCTCCATGGATAACGATATTGCGAGGGATGTTCATTCGACAGATTTAGATGGTGACGGTGATAATGATATACTATCTGCTTTTTCGGTTAATAACAAAATTGCTTGGTATGCCAATGATGGGCAAGGTAATTTTGGTAGTGAAAATATTATTTCGACTTTTGCAAATAGTGCAGTTAAAGTTTATTCGATAGACTTAGATGGTGACGGTGATAATGATGTACTTTCTGCCTCCTTTAATGATGATAAAATTGGTTGGTATAAAAATGATGGGCAAGGTAATTTCATTGGTGATATAATTTCCGTTGTTGCCGATGGTGCATTGAGCGTTTATTCGATAGATATAGACGGTGACGGAGATAATGATGTGTTGTCTGCCTCCTTTAACGACGATAAAATTGCTTGGTATGAAAATGACGGGCAAGGCAATTTCACTAATGAAAATATTATTTCCACTAGTGCAAATGGTGCATATGATGTTTATTCTATAGATATAGACGGCGACGGCGATAATGATGTATTGTCTGCCTCTAGAAATGACGATAAAATTGCTTGGTATGAAAATGACGGACAAGGTAATTTCACTAATGAAAATATTATTTCCACTAGTGCAAATGGTGCACATGATGTTTATTCGATAGATATAGACGGCGACGGCGATAATGATGTACTGTCTGCTTCCAATCTTGACGATAAAATTGCTTGGTATGAAAATGACGGGCAAGGTAATTTTAATAGCGAAAATATTATTTCCAATAATGCTGATAGGGTTGAGAGTGTTCACTCTGTAGATATAGATAGCGATGGTGATAATGATGTACTATCTGCTTCCGAAGGTGACGATAAAATTGCTTGGTATGAAAATGACGGACAAGGTAATTTTGTTAGTGAAAACATTATTTCGTTCAATGCCGATGGTGCACAGAGTGTTTACTCAATAGATTTGGATGGTGACGGAGATAATGATGTGTTGTCTGCTTCTTTTTATGACGATAAAATTGCTTGGTACGAAAACCAATGTAGCGTATCTGCAATCCCCGGCTGCACCAACCCCTGCGCCACCAACTACGACCCCACCGCCACCGAAGATGACGGCTCCTGCACACTCCCCTCTGCTGATGATGGCTGTGACCTCACCACAGATAGCATTGACCCAACTACCTGTGCAGTGGTCAATACACCGCCGAGTGTAGATGACGGCTGCGACCTCACCACCGACAGCTTTGATGCTGCAATGTGTATGATTATCAACATGCCACCCGACGTAGATGACGGTTGCGATTTCACCACTGACTCCTTCGATGCTACCAACTGTGCGATTGTCAATACACCACCAAATCCAGACGATGGTTGCGACCTCACCACTGACAGTTTCGATGTGGCAATGTGTATGATTATCAATATGCCACCGGATGTAGATGACGGTTGCGATTTCACCACTGACTCCTTCGATGCTACCAATTGCGCGATTGTCAACACCCCGCCAAATCCCGACGATGGTTGTGACCTCACTACGGATAGCTTTGATGCAGCGAGTTGTATGATTATCAATGCTCCGCCGAATGTAGATGATGGTTGCGACTTGACGATGGATGTCTTCGATATGGCAGCTTGTGCAATCATCAATACCCCACCAGATGTAGATGACGGCTGTCCGAATACCGATGACAGTTTTGACGCCGCAACTTGTACGATATTAAACGTCTCCAATTGCCCTGACGGTACAATGTTGGATATGGATTGCAACTGTGTCAGTGATGCCGTTATGGGCTGTACCGACCCCTGCGCCACCAATTACAATCCCGATGCTACGGTAGATGACGGCACTTGTACGCTGCCTTCACCCGACGACGGTTGCGCTCTTACGATGGATAGCCTTGACCCCGCCACTTGCGCTATCATCAACACACCTCCGAATGTGGACGATGGTTGCGATTTGACCACCGATAGCTTTGACGCTGCCAACTGCCTCATCGTCAATATGCCACCTAATGTAGATGACGGTTGTCCTTTTACTGATGATAGTTTTGATGTTGCTACTTGTCAAATTCTCAATGTTTCTAACTGCCCTGCGGGTACGGAATTGGACGCAGCTACGTGTATGTGTGCACCTGTGGGTGGCAGTGGTTGTATTGACCCAAATGCTTGTAATTATGTTCCTGAAGCTACTCAAGATGACGGTTCATGCATCTTACCGGGAGATACTTGCGATGACAGTAATCCGCTTACAGCTAACGATACCATACA
>JAHDEO010000607.1 GCA_020628725.1 Saprospiraceae bacterium | reverse complement strand
ACTATTCGCTAATCTAACGCGAGGCGCAAGCCGGAGGCGTTACGCTCCGTACCATGAGTAAAATATATTTTTTCCGGCACGCACAAGCCTCTTATTTAGCAGATAATTACGACAAACTCTCCAAAAAAGGCGAGTTGCAGTCCGCAGAACTTGGTAAATATTTAGTTGAAAAGAAAATACAATTCGACAAAATTTTCGTTGGACCATTGGAGCGTCAAAAACACACTTGCGAAATTGTATCGGGTGTTTTCGCTCAAAATAACATGTCTTTTCCTGAGTCTGTTTTGGTGGAAGGATTAAAAGAACATTCGGGAACAGAAGCCGTAAAATTGGCTTATCCACAACTCATGGAAAACGAAAGAGTCAAGAGATTGCAACAAGACATAGAAGCCAATCCAAAATTGATGAGAAGAAATACCTTGTTGATTTTCCAATATTTTATGGATGAATGGTCGGTCGGAAATATTCAGGTGGAAGGTATAGAGTCGTGGCGAGCATTTCGATTAGCCGTAAAAAAAGGACTGGATAACATTCTTCAAAATACAGGCAAAGGCGAAACAATTGGCGTATTTACTTCAGGCGGTACGATTGCTTCGATTACGGCAGAATCACTGAATATCGCAGACGAAACGCGCGTAGCCGCCATGAATTTCTCCATTCGCAACACTTCTTTTTCGTCTTTTTTATTTTCAAAAAATCAATTTAATTTATTGTCTTTCAATGAGTTGCCGCATTTGCAGAATGATATGATTACATTCGTATAGAAGGGATTTTCCCAAAAAAGAAAGTTGATAGCCCATAAAAACATTTGCATTTGTATAGACTATCGACTCATTAACTCTGAGTTATTTATCTTCTTTTTTTCTTCTTTCTCAACGCTTTACGTCTAGCGAGGGAAGATGAGCCACCACCGCCACCGCCATGCTGACGATCGTGTTGTTTGGTAAATTGATGCATCATTTTCCGCATCGCATCAAATTGACGTAAGAATTGATTGACTTCGATGATACCGTTACCGCTACCTTTGGCGAGACGGTTTTTGCGGCTCGTGTTGATAGCTTCGGGATGCGCTCGCTCGTAGGGCGTCATGGAGTCAATAATGGCTTCGACTTTCTTGAAGGCATCGTCGTCGATTTCGCCGACTTGCTTGGCAATTTTATTGAAGCCGGGTACCATTTTCATCAAGTCTTTGATGTTACCCATTCGTTTGATTTGTGCGATTTGTGATTTGAAATCGTTGAAATCAAACTTATTTTTGCGGATTTTCTTTTCAAGTCGAGCAGCTTCTTTTTCGTCAAATTGTTCTTGCGCTTTTTCTACGAAAGAAACAATATCACCCATCCCCAAAATACGCTGCGCCATACGGTCAGGGTGGAACACATCAAGTGTCTCCAAAGTCTCGCCCGTACTCACAAACTTAATCGGCTTGCCAACCGTATATTTAATCGTCAATGCTGCACCACCGCGTGTATCACCGTCAAGTTTGGTCAGTACCACGCCGTCAAAATTGATGACTTCGTTGAACGCTTTAGCTGTATTGACCGCATCCTGTCCCGTCATCGAATCCACGACAAACAGTGTCTCCGTCGGATTGATGCCGGCTTTGATGTTGCCGATTTCGGTCATCATTTCCTCATCCACCGCCAAGCGACCCGCCGTATCGACAATCACTACGTCGTGCTTGCCCTTTGCCATTTTCACGGCTTCTTGGGCAATCTGCACCGGGTCTTTGCTCTCCAAGTTTTTATAGACAGGCACACCTATCTGACCACCCAAGACCTCCAATTGGTCAACGGCAGCCGGACGATATACGTCACATGCCACCAAAAGCGGCGTTTTGTTCTTTTTCTCTTTGAGATACTTTGCCAATTTGCCCGAAAAAGTCGTCTTACCCGACCCTTGCAAGCCCGAAATCAGCACGATCCCCGGATTGGCTTTGATGTTGATACCGACACTCTGACCGCCCATCAATTCGATGAGTTCGTCCTGCACGATTTTGACCATCAATTGCCCCGGTGAAACGGATTTCAAGACGTTTTTCTCACCCAATGCCTGGTCTTTTACCTTGTCGGTAAATTCCTTTGCAATCTTATAGTTGACATCCGCGCTGACCAATGCGCGGCGAATTTCTTTGATAGAATTGGCGACATTCAGTTCGGTCAACTTCCCTTGTCCCGATAGGTCTTTAAACGCCGATTCTAATTTATCTGTTAATGTATCAAACATGTTGTTCGTGATTAGTGATTAGGGGATTCGTGATTAGTAACTCTTTGGGGTATTTTTTTGTTTTGTAAACGTAAAACGATTTTGCAAATCGTTCCTATAATATATGGCAATCGCATAAAAAATAAAAGCCCTAAAATCCTTCGTCTTTCTGAATTTATTTCAGAATCTCCCGAACCACAAGCACGATTTCAAGCAGTAGCTTCTGTTTAAAATTGGTTTTCACCGTCCGGGAGATGCTGAAACAAGTTCAGCAAGACGGTTCTTTTGTAATGTTTTGGGGAAATTATTTTTTATGCGATTGCCATATCCTATAATACGTGACGATTTACAAAATCGTTTTACGTGAATTGGCAAAGATAGCTTTTTCAATGTTTTTAATTAAAAAAAAGGAAATGGATTTGTAACGCTGTCAGCCTGACGGCGCCCACAGTCGCCGTCAAGTTGACGGTGCTACTTTCGAACCCGCACAATATCCTCTTCCAACAATTCTTCCAATTCAAAATTAATTTCATCCTCTCTTTCCAGAAAAATATCAGGGTCGCTACGATAGGGTTCTTCGAGAATGTAGGTTCTGGATGTTGTAGTGCCGTTTTCGTTATAGGAGTAGAGCATTTTTACGATTTTTTCTTTTGTAAAATACTTCATTTCCCGCTTAATTACGACGATAGGTAAGCCCGTGTCCATGCAGATTTTTTGCAAAGTTAGTTGGTGGTCATGACGTTTGAATAAGGTCAAAATATCCTCTACGGTCAAAAAAGGCTTGTCCGAAAGTGGCGGTGCAGGACGCTCGTCAATCGGTGCTGCCAACGAATAGTAAGCCGACATTTTCCCGTCGTGACTCTGTTTTACCACACCTTGTCCCATAAAATAAATCATCCTAAAGCGCACCTGCTTCTTGGTCAAAGGCGTGATTTCTGCTAATTGCTTGATACTCACAATGCCTCCCGGCTGTCGGGCTATCGTTTCCAAGAGTTCTTTATCCGTTATCAAATGTTGGTCGTACTCAATTTCTTTTACATATCCTCTGTATTGATACATGAAAAATATCAGTAGGAAAATCGGTACGACAATCGCCATTATAAGCACTATCCCAATTGGATCCATGAGTATATTTCGGTTAAATTATTCTTCAATAGTAAAAATACGGATTTATTTAACTTAACTTCACAACGTTCAGACGAATACCATTCAATACTCGTCGAATATCATTTGCTTCTGACATCATTTGAATGGCAGTTTCTT
>JAHDEO010000606.1:1650-3469 GCA_020628725.1 Saprospiraceae bacterium | reverse complement strand
TTAGAAGAAAAAATTACGGCGCATAACTGTCGAATTTATTTAATTTCTTTCACTAAATCATGAAAAAAGAAGAAGAACTTATTGTGATAGGCAGGTCAGATGTGGTGGATCTGCCGGAATTGGAGTTGTATAATATTGAAGCAAAAATTGATACGGGTGCGTTTACTTCTGCGATTCACTGCCATAATATTCGCGAAATCAAAACGAAAAAAGGAACGGCGATTGCCTTCAATTTACTGGACCCTTCACACCCCGAATACAATGAAAAAGAGTTTATACTAAAAAAATACGACAAAAAAACGGTTAAAAGTTCCACCGGACATGCCGAAGACCGCTATGTAGTAAAAACAAAAATCAAGTTGTTCGACAAAGTTTACCCGATTAAATTATCGCTCACAGACCGTAAGGATATGAAGTTCCCGATTTTGATTGGTCGAAAATTATTGATGAATAAGTTTATCGTGGATGTCTCTAAGGTCAATGTCTCTGCCAATTTGAAAGCTGTCAAAACTGCATAAATACATGTAGCACGGTGCTTCCAGCCCGTGTAGCATTAGTTTAGCCATACATACGCGAGGCACGGGCTGGAAGCACCGTGCTACGTTTCTCCACTTATGGAATATCTTGTCTTTATAGTATTCACTTTTCTTTTTTTAGGGCTAATTTTTCGTCATAAATCATTCAATATAAATGGTTTGTCTCGTAAAATGATAGCTCTTGCATTTGGCGCAAAATTAGTAGCGGGCTTGGTGTATATGCTCGTGCAGGCGCAATTTTACAAGGGCGGTGATGCGTATAAATACTTTAAAGGCGGCAGGGTGATTTACGATTCGTTGTGGGAAAATCCGATGTATTTTTTGCGACTTGTATTTGGTAAAAATGGTGGTTTTGTAGATACGCCGATTTACAAATATGCTTATCATACCGAATGTTGGGACCACTTGGGTTCGTATGCTTTTTGTCGATTCAATGCTTTGTTGCATCTTATTTCGGGTGGATATTATAGCGTACACGTATTGGTGATGGCGATGCTAATGTTGTTCGCGGGATTGAATTTTTATCGCTTGCTACAGCCTTTAAAATTGATGTCAGATTTGTGGTTGTATGTCTTGATTTTTTTCACGCCTTCATTGCTTTTTTGGACGGGCGGAATTTATAAAGAGGGGATGGTCTATTTAGGGCTAAGTTGTTGTTTGTTGGGAACGTATCGTATAGCAAAAAATAATTATTCTGTAAAATATTTTTTGTTGATAATCATTGGGTTATCATTGGTTTTGTTGTTTAGAAATTATTTGATAATTCTTCTATTGCCTGCGCTTTCTTTGCTTTTTTACACCTTAAAATTTCCGAAAAATGCACTTCTAAAATACGCGCTCGCTTATGTTTTCGGGATAATTTTATTGATTACTCTGACACCGTTTTCTCCTGTTAATTTCTATGAAATATTGGCACATCGACAATGGGCATTTCTCGCAGAAAGCGGCGGCTCAGACTTTGGTGCTACCCAACTCGAACCTACGTTAACTTCTATTGCTGCTGCCGTTCCAAGTGGTTTGGTGAATACATTGTTTCGTCCATTTTTATGGGACGCGAGTGGAGCTTTGCAGGTTATTTCGGCATTCGGCATTTTATTGGTTTGGATATTTGCAATGGTAGCATTTATCTATCGACGGAAAACGTGGACTTGGCATCCCGTTACGCTGTTTTTGTTGTTTTATGCGTTATCCAATTTGATGCTCATCGGAATTTTGGTGTCCAATTCGGGTACAATGATGCGTTATCGGGTGATTGCGATTCATTTTCTTATCTTGGTTATCGC
>JAHDEO010000606.1:0-1550 GCA_020628725.1 Saprospiraceae bacterium | reverse complement strand
CTACACATGAGAGGGCTTGATATTCGATTTTTCTTTGTAATTTCATGGCGAGTTTAGTTTATAAAGTTCATTAAGTTTATTGGTTTATTAGGTTCATAAAGTACATTTCGCAAAGCGAAATATTTCTCAATGAACTCAATAAACTTAATGAACTCAATAAACCAATACAGATGAAGAAATCTAAAAAGCAGCTTAAAAAAGAAGCAAAAGCGACATCGCATCAAAAGGCAAAAGTTAAAAAGTCTGCACCGAAAAGTTCTACTACTTGGTGGCGCAATCGTAATGCTTTGATTGGGCTTGCAGCAATTTTGGTGGTGACTTTTGTGAGTTTTTACCCTTCTTTGAATGCAGGTTTTACCAATTGGGATGACTTGGATTATGTAACCGAAAGTCCATACATTGTCAATCTCAATGGTGAAAGCATTGCTACAATGTTTAGCGAGGAAATTGCGTCGAATTACCACCCGCTGACTATCCTTTCTCTGGCTTTGAATTATCAAGGTTCCAAACTCAATCCGGCTTCTTATCATTGGACGAATTTGATTTTACATTTGCTGAATGTGGTTTTGGTGTTTTGGTTTGTTTACCTGTTATTTGATAGGAAGATTTGGGGTGCGCTACTGGCGGCATTTTTATTTGCTATTCACCCGATGCATGTAGAATCGGTGGCTTGGATAGCCGAGCGGAAAGATGTTTTGTACACCTTTTTCTTTCTTGTTGCGCTGATTACGTATTTGAATTATTTAAAAAATAAGAAAACTGCGTACTATGCGTACACCTTGATTTTGTTTGTTTTGTCGTGCTTGTCAAAGCCTACGGCGGTGATGCTTCCGGTGATTTTGGTTTTGTTGGATTGGTATAAAAATAGAGAATTTCAGACGCGGGTTTGGTTGGAGAAAATACCGTTTTTTGCGATATCAATTTTGTTTGGTGTTATCACGATTATGGTGCAAAGTGATACGGCAGTGGTCGTTGGTGAGTCGGATACACACAATCTTTTTGAACGATTCCTCTTTGCCTGTTATGGGACGATGATGTATATCTTTAAGCTATTTGTGCCTATTAAATTGTCGGCATTTCATCCGTATCCAAAGGCACTTTCGGCGGTGCATTACTTGTCGCCTTTGGTGGTATTGGGCTTGGGTGGATTGTTGGTATGGTCGCTTCGTAAAACGAAAGTCGTTGCGCTTGGTTTGCTATTTTATGGAGCGATGATAGCCTTGACACTTCAATTCGTGCAGGTGGGTAATGCGATTATTTCTGACCGATATACTTATGCGGCGTACATTGGTTTGTTTTTGATTTTCGGGTGGTTGCTGGATAATTTTTTAGCGAAAAAAAATATATCGTCGGGAATGCGCTATGGAGTTTTGGGCGGCATTGCGGCAGTTGGGATTCTATTCTGTGTGATGACATATCAACGCTGTGATGTATGGCAAAATAGCGGTAATCTCTGGACGGATGTTATTAAACAATATCCCAATTCGCACATCGCGCACAATCAGTTAGGCAATTATTATTTCGAAGCGCGACGCTATGATGAAGCATTG
>JAHDEO010000605.1 GCA_020628725.1 Saprospiraceae bacterium | reverse complement strand
TTGGGTGTAAGCATTAAGAGGTAAGAGCAATAAAATAAAGACAAATAAACGCATAGTGTAAACTTTAAATACGTAAAACGATTTGACTATACAAATCTACCCCAAAGACAAACAGTTTTTTGAAAGGTTGCAATGCATGTGTGAAGTGTTATTTACATTCTTCAGTTTGTGATTTTTTAATCAAAAGAAAATTCTTCCTGAGTAAAATAAATCTACTCATAAATGAGTTGCTACAGGAGTAGCATATTTAACGGATTTTAATTTGGCGAAATATTTGTATTTTAGCAACAAAAGAACGGAACACAAATAAATGTAAATACTCAACTTGTTCTTTTTACTTTATACTTCACCAAATCCTCCTTATCCCGAAAGCATTCGGGACGCGTCGAATTTGGTTCGTCTAAAGAAAAAATAACTACGCGAAGAATTTACATTTATATGTATTCCGTTCCTTAAACAACGACCATGAATAGATTAAAAATACTGTTACCCCTTATCGCGACAATTTTTACCTTCCAGCTACAGGCACAAGACCGAGCATACAATACTGATGATGTTTACAAAGACTACATCCGTACAGTACGCTGTTTTACGGGGAATAGTCCGTTAAATTATCCGATTTTAGACTTGGGTGGTAGTGTCTCGCTATCTTTTGACGACTTAGATGGTGATATAAAAGATTATTCGTACACGCTTATTCATTGCAATTCGGACTGGATGCCTTCCGGTCTTAGCGTGATGGAATACATAGACGGCTTTGAAACAGAAGAGATTTGGAATTATGAATATTCTTTCAACACACTCGTTGAGTATACGCATTATGAACTTACCATCCCCAATAATAATATGAGTTTTACCAAATCAGGCAATTATATTCTCAAAGTCTTTTTGGATAATGACGAGGATGATGTGGTACTGACTCGCCGTTTTATGGTGGTTGATAATCAAGTAGCGGTGAATGTGGATATGGTCATTCCAATTGCAGTGAAAAAGAAACGCACGCACCACGAAATAGATTTCAACATATTACACAATAATCTGGACATTCGTGCTCCGCGTCAGGATGTGGATGTTATTATCATGAAAAACGGTCGTTGGGATACCGCTATCAGAGGGCTCAAACCTGTTTTTGTACGCGGCAAGGAATTGATTTATGATTATCAAGATAAAATCACATTTCCAGCAGGACGTGAGTATCGTTATGTCGATTTGAGCAGTACGCGTGTGCGTGGCGACTTCGTCCGCGAACTCGAAGACGATGGAAAGATGTATTATATGCACGTCATTCCCGATAGAGATTTGACAGAAATTTCGCACATTCAGGAGCAAGCAGACATCAATGGCAGGTATGTCATTAGCAATGCCCATGAAAACAATAATGCGCTTGAATCTGACTATATAACGACTTTTTTCACTTACCAAACTGACGAACCTTTCGATAATGGCAGCGTCTACCTTTTCGGCGAATTAACCGATTGGCAGATTAAACCTGAATTCGAGATGAGTTATATAGATGGCGGCTACGCCCTCAAAACCCTACTCAAGCAAGGCATTTACAACTACACCTACGCCTACGTAGATGATGAAACCGGCACAGTGGATGATACTTTTTCGGATGGTAATTGGTATCAAACCGAAAACGATTATCATATTTTCGTTTATTATCGTCCATTTGGTGCGCGTTACGACCAATTGATTAATGTGACACCGCTAAAGTCGCTTTGGTAGTTTTCATGACCCCAAATAAAAATTAGAAGAACCGTTATTCCGCACTTGATTGGAATAGCGGTTTTTTTCAACCCCTGTGCGGGCTCCCCTACGGCGTCCGTCGTATCTCCAGTATCTCCGAAAATTCTTCTTTCACATCATTGATATGGGTGACGATACATCAACCATCATTCCATACCTCAATGCAGAATGACGGTTGATTTGAGGGAAATTATTTACATGCAATTACCATAAGTTCTATATAGTTTCCCAAGAACTAATAAATATTTCTTTATATATTTATGGCATGAATAAACTATATGCTTTTTTGTTTGCCATTTTAATGGTAATTGCCTGCACTCCTACAACTGGACCTGTTATCTCAGGTGGCGAACCATTGACACAACAGGTTCTTGAAAAGCCACTCAATTCAAGTCTATCCAAAGAGCGATTAAAGTCATTTGATAATTTTGTGGAAAGAGAGATGGCAGCGAATAAAATCCCCGGCTCCGTCTTATTAATTAAGCACAAAGGAGACGTGGCATACAGCAAAACCTACGGCACGAAAAGCATAGAAGACGATTCGCCGATGCAGAAAGACGAAATCTTCTACATTCAATCCATGACAAAGCCTATCGTCTCCGTAGCGTTTATGATGTTGTATGAAGAAGGTTATTTTGCATTGGATGAACCTGTGAGTAAGTATTTGCCCGAATTTGCGGATATGAAAGTAGCAAGTTCTTTTGACAAAGCAGATCGTAAGTTGTTGGAGACAGAAAGCCCCATTACAATAACACATCTATTGACCCATACAGCGGGTTTTTCGCATGGTCTGGGTCCATCAGAATTGGATAAAGAATATCTCGAAGCCCTCTACTTCACTGAGCATGAAAATATCGAAGCCCGTGCAAAAGTACTCGCCACAATGCCGCTCGTCGCGCAACCCGGCAAACAGTGGTATTACAGCGCATCGCCCGATATTTTGGCTTTGCTAATTGAGCAATTTACAGGAAAGACCTGCGCCGAGTTTTTACAAGAACGCATATTTGACCCACTCAATATGAACGATACCGGTTATAATATCAAACCCGGCACAGCAGACCGAAAATCATATCTACACGCCACCAAGCCCGATGGCACAATGGATGTCAATCCAAGACAAACTCCGGCTACGGGACATACGATTTTTGGCGGTACACATGGTCTATACTCCACCGCCGCTGATTATATGAAATTTTGTGAAATGATACTCAACGGCGGAAAAGCCAATGGCAAAGTATTCTTGGGACGAAAAACGCTGGAATTGATGAGTCTAAACCACCTCCCGGAAGGACAATATTCGGATAGAGGCAAAGGCTTCGGATTGGGTTTTGGCGTTTATTTGAGTCCGTTGGAAAGTGGTTTACCCGTCAGTGAAGGTACTTTAGATTGGGCTGGTGCATACAACACTTATTTCTTTATTGATAAAGAAGAAGAGTTGATTGCCGTCTGGATGATGCAATTCACACCTTATACCAATTTTTATAGTTTAAAACTGCGGCAATTGGTGGGGGCGGCAGTTGATTAAGTTCAAGAATCAAGCGCAAGTGCAAGTTCAAGTTTCGGGAATTTGCTACGCAAATTCTTTCATTTTACCAGTTGGATTTGGCTTTGCCAAATCAAGTAACTTGAACTTGCACTTGCGCTTGATTCTTGAACTTGAACTTACTCCACTCCTCCCCAACACATATACTTCACATTCAAAAAATCGTCCATGCCGTATTTCGAG
>JAHDEO010000604.1:1880-3485 GCA_020628725.1 Saprospiraceae bacterium | reverse complement strand
GATAACCCTTGAAAAATTGCTTTCTATGATTAAAAATTTAACAAAACGCATTATCTATATTTCAATTTAGACAAATATTACACTGTAGAAAATCTCAATATGAATAACCAAGAATTGAAAGAAAAAATCAGAAAACTTGTTAGTAAAGATAAGTTGGAATCCGCACTTGAAACGCTCCTTAAATTTTACAAGGATAATGAGAAAATAGACGACATCATCATCCAATCAGCAAGATATGAGAATATTAGGAATGAATCCATTGATGGGAGAATTGATAAAAACGAATTTGATAAAGAATTGAACTCACTCAGGCGCAATATTTTATCATTTGTCAAAGATAATAATATTTTGGAAGAGGATTTACCCCCAAAAGGAAAGAAAAATAATCGCTTAGATTTAAAGCAAGGATTAAAAACCTCCTCTATAGAGGAATTAGAGACTAATATTGGTATATCAATGGCAAAAATAGCAGTAGCGGATATATTGGTGTCAAATTATAAGAAAAATGTAGGGTATTCTGTCACAGCAATCTTCAAGGAAAGTAATCTGAAAATCAGGAGGTTGGTATTTGAATTTTTAGAAGAATTGTATGAATACAAACTGTTAGATAAAGTAGAAGGAAAAGAAACTCTTTGGATGTTGAATGAGAAAGGATATCAGTTTTTCAAAGGTTTAACTGGCAAAGTCAGAAAGAATTAAAGGTATAAAAGCCTCGCGCTACTACTCTGGTTTTACGTCACGAGAAAGACGACTGTAGCACAAGCCCCATGAGTTCAGATAGCGTTTTTGAATAATTCGTTTTTTCGGTTTTAAATTGTTATCACCGCCAATATGCATATCATGGTAAAAATAATCGCAGATTTTAGAGATTACGGCTAACCAACGATTGATAAGCATTACGCCCCCTTCAGATTCTGATGAAAGACTTAAAGCGGCTTCGGCTGAATGACCAATACAAAAACTTTGAAAAGTCATTGTAAAAATGAATTTGTAAATGTCGAATTATTCGACATTGAGTTAAAAAATAGGTTTTATAATCTTTTGTCAGCATAGTAAAATATGCAATATTATTCCGTCAGTCGAAAACTATGCCAAAATAATTATTAGTTATCTTGACATAAGAAATTGTAGTGAGCAAAAGACAGTTCAATAACCGTAGATGCTGTAAATGCTAAAAATGGTGTTAAGTGTTATGCTTGATACTAAATTTAATAATTGCTTAACATAGCGAAAAGTACTTTTCTGAAAATGAAAAACCAACTACTCACGCTCATCCTCACCCTAACTTCCTTCACAATTTTCGCCCAAAAAAACAACACATGGCAAGTCATAGCCGACGACATTGACCCAAATAATTACTACGGCGTAACGGTAGCCAACGGCATGGTCGGCATCGTCTCCTCACCCGAACCCATGCGCGTCAAAGACGTGGTACTCAACGGCGTATATGACTACTATCAAAGAGGTCGCGTATCCAATATCCTCAAAACCTTCAACCACGTCAACATGAATCTCGACGTGGACAGACGACGCATCGGCATCCGCGATATTTCCGATTATAAACAGACACTCGACATGAAAAATGCCGCGCTCACCACCACCTTC
>JAHDEO010000604.1:0-1870 GCA_020628725.1 Saprospiraceae bacterium | reverse complement strand
AAAACCACCATGATGGCACTCCGCCACCTGCCTTACACTGCCCTCACAACCGTAGAAATCACCGCAAAAAAGAACGTCGAAATCACCCCGATGAGCGTCATTGAAGCTCCGAATCACCTCAATGATGTCCGAAATTATTACGCCGAAATAGACCGTCCGCATGTCAAAATTCCTTTGATGACTTCGGTGGGCGAGAGTCCTTCGGGCAAGCATATTGTGGCTGCATCGAATAGCTTTATTTTTGAAGAAGCGCATGGCAGCGAACCCGACATCGTACACGAAGATTGGGATTACAACATGCACTTGATGAAGTTCTACAAAAAGCTGCGAGCGGGCGAGACGTACACCTTTAGCGTAGTCGCATCTGCTTGTAGCACAGAGCATTACGACGACCCACACAATGAAGCCGAGCGACTCACAATCTTCGCTATGCTCGAAGGCAAAGACCGCCTCCTCAAACGCCACCGGCAAGCATGGAACAAGCTATGGGAAAGCGACATCATAGTAGAAGGCGACGACCAGGCACAGCGTGATATTCGTTTTGCGATTTACCATTTGTACTCCTTTGCGCGGGCGGGTACGGCGTATAGTTTGTCGCCGATGGGCTTGTCGGGTTTGGGTTATAATGGTCATGTGTTTTGGGACACCGAATTGTGGATGTATCCGGCGATTTTGCTTTTGCAGCCCGACATTGCAGAGTCGCTGCTCAACTATCGTTTTGAACGTATGGATGCGGCGCGACAAAATGCGTTTTCACATGGATTTGATGGTGTGATGTTTCCTTGGGAATCGGCAGGTGACGGCTCGGAAGATACGCCGGTGTGGGCATTGACGGGTCCGTTTCAGCATCATATTACGGGCTGTATTGCATGGTCGAATTGGAAATATTATCAAGTCACTAAGGATAAAGAATGGTTGCGCGAAAAGGGCTATCCGCTACTGCGCGAAGCAGCAGATTTTTGGGCAAGTCGTGTGGATAGAGTCGCTGAAAATCAGTACAATATAGATAACGTCATCGGTGCAAATGAATGGGAAGAAAATATCGACAATAACGCCTTCACCAATGGCATGGCAATCACGACATTACAATATGCGACTCAAGCCGCCCAAGAACTCGGACTCACTCCCAATCCCGATTGGATGCATGTAGCAGAGAATATTCCAATCTTAAAATTCCCCGACGGCACAACCCGCGAAAACCGCACCTACGATGGCGTAGAAATCAAACAAGCAGACGTAAATCTCCTTGCTTATCCTTTGAAAATTGTAAGTGACGATACAGCTATTCGTCGCGATTTGGATTATTACGAACCGCGCATGTCGCCGAATGGTCCTGCTATGGGTCCGGCTATCTTGAGTGTCTTGTACTCACGTTTTGGAGAGCCGGAAAAGGCAGGGGAATTATTCGCAAAAAGCTATGAACCGAATAAAGTGCCGCCATTCGGCGTGATTTCGGAGACGGCAGGTGGTACGAATCCTTATTTTGCAACGGGTGCAGGTGGGATGTTGCAGGCGGTCTTGTCGGGCTTTGGCGGCTTGGATATTACGGATGAAGGGATTATTCAATTAGATACGAAATTACCGAAAGGCTGGAAATCACTGACCTTGACAGGCATTGGGAAGGAGAAAAAGACATTTACGGTGAAGTAATTTTGAATTTTGAATGAATGAATTTTGAATGCCCTAACTCACTGATTTTTTTTGTAAATAAAAAAATCAGAATAATCTTTACTCCTTGATTGCTTTTGCGTTTGATATTTTACACGTCTAAAAAACATTGAAAATTCATTCATTCAAAATTCAAAATTATTTAACCCCCAACACAATACAATGCTTCGCCAATCCATCTCTAAAAGCGGGATATTGTGCG
>JAHDEO010000603.1 GCA_020628725.1 Saprospiraceae bacterium | reverse complement strand
GGGTAGTTTGATGTTGACGCTGCCTTCATTTGGAACTTCTGCCACTCTAAATAAAATTTCACCAACGGTGATAGATTCACCTGCGGATACAGGCATTATTATATGCACATTCTTAGTATTTGACTTGTCAGTTACCGATGAAGGTGTTTTGACTGAGTGGTTAGGTATAAATCAAGGCGCAAATGAACCTATAGATTACTACGAGCTGGAATATTCTACAAATGCTTTTGATTTTTCGGTTTTAGAGAGATTAGGTTCAGATGAATTTTCCCACCTTCATCAGGCACCCATAAATGGTAATAATTACTACCGACTCAAGATTGTAGAGACTTCTGGTAATGTAACGTACACAAATATTGCACTTGCGTATTGGGAATTGGTTCCCGGCAATATATCTCCTGGTTTTGTTGATGAAGTGACTTCTCTTTTCATTGAGTCACCAATAGAAGAAGCCGGTGAATTGAAGATTTATGACATGAACGGTCGTTTGATATATTCTGAAACCATCACCTTACAAGAAAATTCTACATTTGTTAGATTAGATTTTACAGGTTGGCATAGAGGGCATTACGTTGCAACACTATCTGGTGAGCAATTGGGTGATAAGGTATTTCGTTTTGTGAAACAGTGATTTGCGAAATCATTCAAAATAAGAAAGCGCATTGGAGTGATTATTTCCAATGCGCTTTTTTATTGATTCAGCTTTTGCTATTCCAACAACTTAAACGCAAAATACCTCAACATCGCTTCCACCTCTTCAAAATCATCCTTCTTTACGTGTACATCTGTCAGGCGCGGCAAGTGTTGGGCAAAATAAATATGGTTATTTGCCATTTCAAACAAATTGCTGGCGAGGGTGTGCGGGTAAGGAAATTTAGGGTTCAACTCGCTAATAACATCCGCTATCTTCTCTGATAATTTTTTATAATTCAGGAAAAAACCTTCTTTATTTTCTTCGTCTATGGCTTTGGTATGATAGGCTTTGCTACCTTCCGCAATCACAATTTGATGGAGAATGCTCTCATTAACGTATTCAATCGCCGGGTTTTCTTTTGAAGCAGAAACCAGTGTTCTGATAATAATTTTCAAACGACGCTTGGGGTCTTCGATATTCATCGTATTAATATCAATCAAATAACTCACCCACTCCCAATACCACGATACCAAGTACAGCAGCAGCATATGTTTATTCTCAAAATAGCGATACACAGACGCCTCCGTAGATTGCATCCGCGTAGCTAACTTCTTGAAATTGAAGGCTTCAAACCCAATTTCATCAATTAATAAAATGCTGTGCTTGATAATTTTTTTCCCAAGAGAAGTCTCCTGCGGATCTCGTTGATACAAGCCTTCATTCAATGCTATTTTGATACCAATTGCCATATTTTAAAAATCCAAATCCCAAATCCCAAAATCCAGCGAAATATAGTTGAAACACGTCTAATTTGGAATTTGGGATTTGTTGCTTGGAATTTGCTCAAGTTTGCGGTTTATCCGCAACTTGAGCCATTATACTTTTACAAATTTAAAAAAATAATTGAAAAAAAATAGCGGTGCTGTGAACAAAAAAGCAAATAAATAGTTTGTGATAGCATTGCTATTATTTTAAAAAGTGTTTTATCTTTGTGTCAAGATTAAACTTTTATTAAAAATAGTATTAAATTTAAAATTAATCATATAACTATTTGAATATTTATCCTCACACAAACGAGGAAACAAATTATCATCTTATGGCTAACAAAAACTTTTTGAGCAATTTAAAGTATGACGCTCCTGCGTCGATTGTGGTGTTTCTGGTCGCTGTTCCCCTTTGTTTGGGAATTGCTTTGGCTTCCGGTGCGCCTTTATTTTCGGGTATTATTGCAGGTATTATTGGTGGCATCGTTGTGGGGGCTTTGAGTGGCTCGCAATTGGGTGTGAGTGGTCCGGCGGCGGGCTTGGCAGTTATCGTCCTTACGGCAATTAATGAACTTGGAGCCTTTGAAATCTTCTTGATGGCAGTCGTACTCGGCGGTGTTTTTCAATTGATAATGGGCTTTTTGAGAGCCGGTATCGTTGGGTATTATTTTCCGTCTTCGGTCATCAAAGGAATGTTGTCGGGTATTGGTATCATTATTTTTCTCAAGCAAATTCCACACGCAGTTGGGTACGACAAGGACTACGAAGGTAGCCTTTCATTTGCCTCTGCTGATGGACATAATACTTTTTCACAACTCTACTACATGTTGGAAGCGATTAGCCCGGGTGCGGTAATTATTACGACGCTCTCTCTGCTGATTTTGATTTTGTGGGAACGTCCGTTTATGAAAAAAATCAGACTGTTTCAGATTGTTCAAGGTCCGCTTATTGTGGTGTCTTTGGGTATCCTTTTGAATTTGGTCTTCATGAATATGCCGGGACTCGCCTTGAAAGGTGAGCAAGTAGTAGCGATTCCCGTACCGGAGACCATCGGTGGATTTTTCGCTCAATTTACCTTCCCAGATTTCAGCCAAATCACAAACGGCGCAGTTTGGGTGACGGGTATTACGTTGGCTGTGGTGGCAAGTTTAGAGACTTTACTTTGCTTGGAAGCAACCGACAAACTCGACCCCTTCAAGCGCGTATCTCCTGCGAATCAGGAGTTGAAAGCACAAGGTATTGGTAATATCATTTCAGGTCTGATTGGTGGTTTGCCGATTACGCAGGTAATTGTGCGAAGTTCGACCAATATCCAATCAGGCGGACGTACGAAAATGTCGGCTATCTTTCACGGTTTTATCCTTTTGGGCTGTGCAATGGCAATTCCGGCGGTGTTAAATTTGATTCCATTGGCGAGTTTGGCGGCAATTCTCTTTTTGGTCGGTTACAAATTAGCAAAACCAGCTTTATTCAAGCAAATGTACAAACTCGGTCAGAGCCATTTCGTACCATTTATCGTAACTATTTTAGGTATTGTATTGACTGATTTATTGATGGGAATTGGTATCGGTTTGGTCGTAGCAATTTTCTATGTGTTGTATAATAATTACAAAAAACCATTCCTATTTGAGTCGGATAAACACATCAAAGACGGTACAATTCGCTTGGAATTGGCAGAAGATGTCACCTTCATCAACAAGGCAAGTATTCAACGTACATTAAGTCAAATTCCTGATGGTGCAAAGGTGATTATTGATGCTTCAAAAACCATTAATATCGACCAAGACGTATTGGAAATTATTGAAGAATTTAAAACAAATGCACAATACCGCGATATAGAATTAGAATTGATTGAGGTCGGTTCTGTGAATATCGAAAATCAAGTCAAGGTCGTAGAACACGCTTTGGCAAACAACATCCTCACCAAAAACGGAAAGCGCGAAGCGGCGTATAATTAGTGGCGAGTTGCGGGTTACGAGTTACGGGTTGCGGGTTGCGAGTTATTTATTTTTTGCTTTGCAAAAAAAACAGAATTTATATTGGCAACCCGAAAACCCGAAAAATCAAGAACTAATTTTTTTACATGTTCATGGTGA
>JAHDEO010000602.1 GCA_020628725.1 Saprospiraceae bacterium | reverse complement strand
TACAAGATGACCGATAACTTCACACAAGTTTATAATTTTACCTTGAGTAAACTGTATCGTTCCGAACAACATTCTGCTGATACTGTATTGCATATTCTAAATTTACTTTTGGAAAGCGAGCAGCATGTTGCCGTACACGCGCTTGAATTGTGGTTATTTTGCGAAGCTCGAAAAATCTCCTTGAGTGCTGAAGATGCGGCACTTAAACGTGAAGCTATTCAAGAAAATATCATAGAAAGATTTGTCGCTCAATCTAATAACGAATTATCATTTGAAACGATAAAGGAAATACAAGAATTGACCAATACTATCTTGCAAAAAATGGGCTTTCAATTTGAATAGGATGAAAAACGATAAACCCCGAACTATCAACTATGCACTAATTATGAATTCAACTTGATAAATTCCTGTATTTGATGGTAGTCCAATACCCCGACCAATTCATTATTTTCACGAACAGGCATCACGGAAATTCGCAACTGCATCATCTCCTGATACACCATTGGAAGCGGCATATCAGGCGTCAAGTAACGCACCCTATCATTCATCAATTCATGCACGAAAAAGCTGTTTACTTTTGAGCGTCGTCTTGATAAATATTTTTCAAAAAAACTTTCCTGCCCCTTGTGTCGTTTAATGGCTCTTACAATCGCGGGGCGAGTGACACCTCCCTTCAAATCCGTGCCGTATTCTGTTGATTCTACGACTAAAAATCCTTGCTCGGCGGTAGAGGTGATGTAAGGTATCACTTCATCTAAATTCGTCTCGGCAGGTATCAACGTGAATTGTGTTCGCATGGCATTGCGAACGGTTTTTTCCCGGAGGGCTTCTTCGGTTTTTACGCTATGATATTCTTGCGAAGCAGTAAAATAAATGAAAATGGCAATGAATAATAAAAACGGACTTTGACCGGGCAAAAAACTCAATGCCGCAAATCCGACCGCACAAATTCGCCCAAGAATAGAAGCAATTTTTGTAGCCGTCACCCGCTTAAATCTCAGTCCCAGTAAGCCGCGCAACACCCGACCGCCATCCATCGGAAAGGCAGGAATACAGTTGAATACCACCAAACCTACATTTGTCAGAAAGAGCCACGACAGGAAATTAGTACCATTAATCACCAAGCCGTCCGCCTCTTCGGGAATACCATGCATAGCACTCTGCGAGGTCAACCAAAAATAAATAAACAAGCCCGCAGCAATCACCACATTGACCATTGGTCCCATCAGTGCCACTACGATTTCTCGCCACGGCTTGCGCGGCATAGCCTTGAGTCGCGCCACTCCACCAATCGGCAACAACGTAATATCCTCAGTATCAATCCCATACCAACGCGCCGACAATGAATGCCCCAATTCATGCAGTACCACACAAAAAAATATCGTCAAGATAAAACCCACCAACCACAGCAGCCCCACCGTGTCTAAGCCACGATTCAAACCATCATACACAAAATACAAAATCAGCAAAGGAAATGTCCAATGCATATACAAAGGTATCCCGCTAATCTTGCCTAATTTTAATCTTTGTTTCATTTAAGTATAGTAACGTGGAAATCGTTGATTCGTTCATTGGAAATTACCCCTGTCGTCAGACGAATCCGGTTAAAAACATTCCCTAATTTGAGCCGTCAGAACACCCATTTTCAGCAAACCCTTCGTCTGCCGACTATCTTGCCCCTCCCAAACAACACCAAATTACAGATAATGACAAACGCAATTTTTTATTTTTTATGGAAAAACGGTTGCGCCCGACTCATCATCAAAAAACATCCCAAAATATCACCAAAACCACTTTCAGGCATAATCGTTCCACTCCACCACTCAAAGACATTATTAAACATGACATCTTCTTGCAATTTACTTCACTCACCGCCCTGCTCTCTCGCTAATTAAAACTCAATATCGAAGGTTGCTCAACCCTTCAACCGACTCGATACTCGCTACTCATCACTCGTTACTTTTGCTCAACACATTTGGCGGACAAACTCGCTGTGTCAACCTCGACACCACAATTATCGTCAACAATCCGCTAATCATCGCCAAAGTACGGAACGGGAACAACACCACATCCCCCTCAATCATCGGATACGGCAACATAATCGGAATCCCCAACGTCGCATCTCCCCCACCGAATCGCAAAATAAATGCCACGATGAAACCCGCCAACGAACCATACACATTTGCTTTTTTATCGAATAATGCCGTGACCAATTGAGGAAAAAGCAAACAATACACAAAATCGCTGCACAAAAACCACAAGGCATACACACTTTTGACTTGAAGAGCCAACAAAGTAGCCGCTATCCCGATAATCCAAATACAACGCTTGATAACTTTCGATAGATTTTCCGGGCTAATATCCGGCTTCACTAACGGACGATATACATTCCAACTCGCCATCGAACTTGCCGACAAAATCGACGAATCCACCGACGACATCACCGCTGCCGCTATCGCGCCCAAGCCAATCGTTGCCACCACGCCCGGCGTCAGATAACGCACCACATACGGGAGCGTGAGCGCAGGATTTTCACTGAGAGCTGCCTGTTGCGTGGCATCCCACGGCGCAACATCACCAATAATCCCAATCATCACCGCCGGAATCGCCGCCAACAAACACACAAAACCCGCAAAAATAGACAGCCGCATGGCTACTTTTTCATTTTTAGAACTCAATACTCGTTGAAAATATACCTGCCACGGGATCCCACCAAACATCAATAACAAAGCAAAATCCCACCAATTCCAATAATAACTCCCCAATGCTTCACGCGAAGGCAGAAAACTCGCCAACGCACCTTTTTTCTCCACATAAGCTGCCCAAGTTGCATCCCATCCGCCCGTCAATTCAAGCGCATAAGGAATCACCAAAATCAACCCGACAAACAACAGCGTCATCTGAATAATATCTGTCAAAGCCACCGCCCACAAACCACCAAGAGTCGTATAAGCAATCGCAATCACCGCCGATAGCACAATCGACGTATTAAAATCCAACCCAAGCACCGTTCCGAAAGTCGTACCGAGTGCCGTCAATATCGCCGAAGTCCAAAAAATTTCACCCGAAAGCGCAGGCAAAAACAAAACAGCAGCCATGCGCTTCCCATAACGTTGAGCAAGCGGGTCGAGCATCGTCTTAAACTCATACCGCCGCATCGTCCGCGCAAAAAACAAACCGCCAATAATCAAACTCATCGCATAACCCCACGGCGCCTGCACCCACATCAAACCATAACCTTCGGTAGCCGTAAATTCTGCCGTACCATTGATATAACCACCACCTACCCAAGTCGCACTCATGGTAAACACCGCTATCCAAAGCGGAATACTCCGCCCCGCCAATATCACATCAGTCGCATCATCTGATTTCCGCAGATTCGCTGCATAATTACCAAAGTAAAAAATCAGCCCATAAAAAACCATCATCGCCAAAAAACCACCCCAAAACACATCCGTTTCCGTAAAAAAATACAGATACGCCCCAATCATTCCCAGAAAAGTGAG
>JAHDEO010000601.1 GCA_020628725.1 Saprospiraceae bacterium | reverse complement strand
GAAAATCAGATGATATTTAAGTAAGTGCAAGTACAAATTCAAGTGCCAAGTTCAAGTTCAATAAGAAATTCGTTTTCAACGAATTATCAAACATAAAAGTGTCGCTTAGTTCAGTCCAAACACTTACTTACTTAAGGACGAATATAAGTGGTTAAGCATAAATAATCGTCACCATAGTACATATCTTTTTCCGTTATACTTTAGCTATTTTTCGTCATGTAACTCGACTATAATCCTTAAAATGAGCTTCGTCTAACGAAAAAATATATTGTCCTAATGATGTCGATTATTTACACTTAACCACTTAATACCGAAAAGGCAATGTCTATTTCTCTGCTTGGGAAACGACATATGTCTTACCCCTTATTTCTCATCCGAATTTTCTTTAAAAAAGTTAAAAAGTAAAATGTACAAATTCTCTGTTAATCACACTACTTTGGAAGCGTGATTTATTTTGAGCGAATAAATTTAGGAATAATTTAGAACTATTCAGGTAGGAAATACGAATCTTTGACTTGAAAAAGACACTTTGAGGAATAGATAACGGATAACGGATAATGGGTAATGGATAATTTTGGTTGACACACAAACAAAATATAATTATTTCACATAATTATATAAATTTGATTTTTAAAAACATAGCTACTTTTTCATCAACTTGACATATGGATTACCCATTATCCGTCATACATTATACATTATAAAACTTCGGGAAGTTATTCGGTTCTGCTTCATTCATCAATTCATATATCACCTCAAATACATCATCAGCTTGTGGTTTTGAGAAATAATCACCATCAGAACCATAAGCACTTCGATGAGCCGCAGCAGTAATCGTTCTTGGTTTTGAATCCAAATATTGATACCCTTCTTGTTGCTCCAAAATTTGCTGTAAAATATAAGCAGAAGCTCCACCGGGCACATCTTCGTCCAGTACGATAAGGCGGTTTGTTTTTTGTAATGATTGGGCAATCATATGACGAATATCAAAAGGCAACAACGTTTGTACATCTATTAATTCGACAAAAATTCCAAAAGGTTCTAATTGCTTGACCGCCTCTTGCGCTACACGTACACACGAACCGTAAGTAACCAGCGTCACATCACTACCCTCTTGCATAATTTCGGGTACACCAAGTGGTACAGTAAATTCGCCAATATTGTCGGGCAGGGTTTCTTTTAAACGATAGGCATTGAGACATTCGACTACGATAGCCGGATCGTCAGATTGATGCAACAGTGTATTGTACATACCTGCGGCTTGGGTCATGTTGCGTGGTGTACACACGTACATGCCACGCAGCGAGTTGACCACCATTCCCATGGGCGAGCCTGTATGCCAAATCCCTTCCAGTCGATGCCCACGAGTACGCACGATGACAGGAGCTTTTTGTATACCATCGGTGCGGTAGCGAAGCGTGGCAAGGTCGTCGGCAAGTGGTGTAAGTCCGTAGAGTAAGTAGTCGAGATATTGAATTTCAGCGACAGGACGCATACCGCGCATTGCCATACCGATGGCTTGTCCCATTATCGTCCATTCGCGGATGCCTGTGTCAAATACTCGATGTTCGCCGTATTTTTCTTGCAGCCCTGCAAAACCTTGATTTACATCGCCAATATGTCCTACATCTTCACCGAATGCAAACATGTTTGGATATTTTTCAAGAGCTTTATCAAAGCAGATATTGAGTATTTCGTAGCCATTTTTACGAGGTGAATTGTCGCTATATATTGGTTTGACTTCGGGTACGTTTGATATTGAACCGGTGGTGGAATTGGAATATAAGTGCGTATTATAATCTTCGCGTCCTTTGTTGAGGGCTTTTCGCAACCATACTTCAAGTGCATTCTTATCAGGATGGCTGACATTATATAAGTGACGCAGAGCGCGTTTTACGTTTTTAATGACTTCGTAATTAAGCGGGTCGATATATTTTTCAAGCTGGACTTGTGTGGCAATAAATTCAGGGTCATTCACACCTCCCGCAACGAGGTTTTTGTATAAACCGAGAATGGTTTTCACTTCTTTTTTGACCGGATCGCAAAACTCCGCCCATACACGCTTTTGTTCTTGACGTACAAAGGTTTTGGCTTCCTTTCGTATTTGTTCGATTTCTTCTTCGGTGGCAATATTATTCTTAACCATCCACCTTGCCATCACTTCTACACAATCATTGTCGGCTTCCCATTCGAGGCGTTTTTTTGACTTATATCGTTCATGCGAACCGGAAGTAGAGTGTCCTTGCGGTTGCGTACAGTCTTTAATGTGAAAAATCGCAGGAATATGTGTTTCGCGCATCTTTTTGATGCCCTCAGCATACATTTTGCATAGTCCGGGGTAATCCCAGGCATGAGCTGTGTAAATGTCTATTCCCTGCCCTTTCTCATTCAATCGAAAGCCTTCGAGCAATTCGGAAATACTGCCTTTAGTTGTCTGATATTCGATAGGAACTGAGATGCCATAACCATCATCCCAAACAGAAATTGCCAATGGAATCTTCTGGACACCCGCCGCATTTACAGATTCCCAAAATACACCTTCGGAAGTACTCGCATCACCAATTGTACAAAAACAAATCTCATCGCCATTATTAGAAAAAGGCGTGTCCTGCAATTCTTTTGTCTCACGATATTTTTTGGAGGCAAGGGAAAGACCTACAGCACGCGCCATCTGTCCGCCTGTAGAAGAATGGTCAGCAGCAACATTTTTGAGGGTTTTGAGTTCGAGCCAATTACCGTCTTTATCAATGGTACGTGTAGCAAAGTGAGCGTTCATCTGACGACCACCGGAGAAGGGGTCTTTTTCGGTATCGGCATAGAGTTGGGCAAAAGCTTCGGCTACCGTGCATAAGCCCGCCGCCATCGCAAAGGTTTGGTCACGATAGTAGCCCGACCTGAAATCACCTTCACGAAACACCCGCGCCATAGCCACCTGAGGCACTTCTTTCCCATCACCAAAAATTCCAAACTTTGCTTTACCTGTCAGCACCTCTTTTCGTCCCAAGAGGCTTGCCTCCCGACTGATACAACAGGTTCTGAAATCACTAATAACTTCTTGGATATACTTTTGTTTGGTGGTAGGTTCGATGAGTTGCTGTGCCATAAGATACCATGTAAAGTTCATCCCGATAGTTATCGGGAAAGTTTAAGCTCAAGTTCAAGCTTAACTTTAAATTCGCCCTTTTGAGAGGGCAAAGGTACGAATAAAGCCTTGCTTTTTCATTCTTTCCCTGCGTTTTTCGACTTGTGCTTCATTCTCACATTCTTATTTTTTTCATTTAAAAAATTCAAAAACAATATTTTATAAATTATCTTTTTTCAAAAAAATAATTTTCCAATAATTCTATCAGTTCGTAAACACAAACACAAATACAACTTCAAATTCAGAAATACACATAAAACTTTCAACAGCACACATTCTCAATGTAAAAGTTTTTACTTTGTAAAATCTCCTAGTAAAATCATAAAAATAAATTGCGCCAAATTTCAGGGTAAAATAGTATAGTTA
>JAHDEO010000600.1 GCA_020628725.1 Saprospiraceae bacterium | reverse complement strand
ATATCTTCCTCAATTTCAGGCATATTTGCAATCGCAAGGAGGATTTCATCTACTGTTTTAAATTTGCGATGCAATAAACATAAAGGTCTCAATTCACGGTGAATGAGATTGCCCAATTTATTATTGACCGAAAAATTATTGAATAAGGTATCATCAAGGCTGCGGATGATTTTCTCAGATTTTTGTGGATTCAAATTATTATGAGCATCCTTGAAAATGGTCATTAATAACAACTTACGCTTGGCGTCTGTTTTGTATTCCGCAGGTACTTCGGATAGCAGTCGTAAAAAACGAAAAGCTTCGTGTACTGACCGAATTTTTCGCACTTCATTCGCTGTATTGCCCATACCACGCTCGTCGGCGATATATTCCAACAGAATTTTCTGTACGGCGTCGATAGATTCTTTGGCATTTGAGTTGGTCGCCAAAATCGTCAATAAGACCGTTCCGAAAGGCGGCAGTCCTTCAGTAGAAAGATGCTTCAACAACTCAAACACATAAGCACGATAAGCAATCGTATAACTGCCCCAAATGCTGATGACTTCGCCACCATCATCCCACTGCCAAAAGTGGTGTTTGTTTGCCTGTAAATATTCTGCTGCGTTCATTGGATTAATGTTGAAACGTAGCACGGTGCTTCCAGCCCGTGTCTTGCGTAATATATTGCTAAACTAACGCGGCACGGGCTAGAAGCACCGTGCTACGAGGCATTATTTAAACTGATAAGCGTAGTGAACTAATCGAAAGCCCGACCACGTCCGTTTTCTGCAAGTCAAACCAAGTCGAATCCCGATTCCAGACTATCCATAAATCTTGATTGGGATTGAGTAGTTTATCTATCGAATTTCTGAGGATGTGCAGGTCAAAATCGTAACCTGTTGGAATAAGCAAATTGCCATGTTGCCAATACGTGTCGCCTTGTAATGGTAATAGCGGTGTTCCGAAAATTAATGCCCAATCGCCGTTTACAATCGTCCAACGAAGTGGTTGCAAGCGTATGGCAGGCGCGGATTCCACATAAGCACGTAAGGCATCCATCGTGGTTAATAGAGCAACTGCTTTTTCTTCTTTTTCTGATGGGATTAATTTCGTAGAAACCCGCTCTTCTAATCCGAAAAAATTATGATTCAAACGCGGTAATTCAACAGGTAAAGCGCGGTCCATGCGCGTCCATACGAGCGAAGGCACATTGCGGTCGGGCAGGAGACTTCCTTGCAAATGTAGCTTTCCGTCTTTGGTATAATACACCGTTTTGTACGGCATACTTTTCACTTCCAACGAATTGATTTGCATGAAGTTAAAATCCTTTATCCACACATATTCCTCATCGAAACCTACCTTCAAATCCGTCCACGGACGTATGTTGGCAAGGTCGCCTTGATGCGCTTTTTTTACCCGCAAATAATATGTTATACCGTTTTTAGAATTTTCTCCCATAACGATTCTATTTCCTGCGTGATGTGTTGTTTGTGTTCTTCGTTTTTAATCCAATTGCCCCGTGTTTGGAGGTAGCGGAGTTTGTCTTTGATGACGTTTTGCTCTTCAAATGAGAGATTGCCGCCGGTCCATTTTTCGGTTAGTAGAACGATTTCTTTTTTCAGTTCTTCGGCGTTCGGGGCTTTATTGAATAAGGCTTGCGGATGCGCTCCGGGCTGCTCGTCTTTTTCGATGATGCTGTCGATAATTCCCGCCAAAATCTCGATTTGTTCCTCTGTGTCCCAGATGTATTTCAATACCCATAAATCGGATAAAATTGCCTCCGTTCTGCCACACATAATCGCGCTGGCTGCTATCAGATTTTGGATTTTTACGGCGCGGCGGTCACTGACTTTGATGCCTGTATTGCGAAGATTGTGTACCAAATCTACGAACTGTTTGCGGATAGGTGCGAGGTCGATTGTCTTGGTTTGTTGTTGCAATTCTTTTATCTCGTTGGGATGAATAATGGGGTGATTATCGTCGGTTTTTGTTTCCAATTTCCAACCTGCGTGCAAGACCTGTTCGAGCAAATCAGGATTCACATAATCACATTCAATGCGAATCAAAAAACGGTCGAGCAGGGCGTTGAGTGCCTCGTCTTCGGGCAAGATATTACTCGCTCCGACAAACATCAGCGCAGGCAAGTTACGTGTCTCGCGTCCGCGTCTGAAAATCTTCTCGTTCAATGCCATCAATAAGCTATTCAGAATCGCACTATTGGCATTAAAAATCTCGTCGAGAAAGACCATAGAGGCTTCGGGGAGCATCCCTTCTGTGTTCGTTACTAATTCGCCCTCTTTGAGTTTACGTATGTCGAATGGTCCAAATATCTCATTCGGTTCGGTAAAGCGGGTGAGTAAGTATTCAAAATTGCTACCGCCCTCAATACAACGTGAAAGCATTCGTACAATCGCACTTTTTGCTGTACCCGGAGGACCGAGCAAGAAGGCATTTTCCTTCGCTACCAAGCTGATGCCCAATAGGTCGATAATCTCATCTTTCCCTACAAAAGCATCTTTGATGTAGGTGAGCACGGCATTGAGTTTTTCGATGTTATTCATGTGAAATTTTACGTTAGGGACAGGTCGCAACCTATCCGTACAAGATTCAATAATTTATGATGATAATGCACCCCAAAATTCATTGGCGTACATCCCCAAGTTTGATTTTATATGTGGTTTAAATAATTCGCTTTCAGCGAGTTTTATTTTTTTGTATTCAATAATTCTATTTAAATATAATTGTAATAAACAAGCATTATCCATAACGGGCTTCATATCTAATTTTTCGATATCAAGTGAATAATTTACGCCCGAATAATGCCAACGATAGAGTATATTTTCTAATATTTCCACCATCTCATCTTCCGGGTCAATCATTTTTAATTGTACCAACATCGCAGGAAGAAAACGCAGACACAAATCCACAGAAAGTATCGCCGAAGGTGATACTTGCCCTTTAAAATCCTTTAATATTTTTTCTAAATCCTCCGCATTATTTTCTCTGTACAAAATAAATTGTGCTGCCCAATAAACGGTTTGTGCTGCCCAGAGTGCTGCCGCTTCATCAAAATCGGGTGCTTCATGGGGATAATTTAATGCCTCGGTACGATATTCTTCATGCAAGAATTGCAACACTTCTCGCTGTTCTATTGATTTGATTTTCAGTATATTCGTAAATAACAAGACCTCTTCTCGTTGCCGCAGTCTGAATATAGTTTTTAGAAAATGATTGTCGCTCATAATAGGATTTTCGGAAAATTAAGAAACGTCTTGAAGAGGGTTTTAGTTCCTTGTAACTTCTCGCGAAGATGAAATTTTAAAGGTTATTTGGGGGCATTTCCTGTGCAAATTTAAGACAAAAAGTCGGTATTATTTTCTTTTATAAAAATTATAATTTTTCCTGTAAAATTACGTAAAATGTCATTTTTTGTTTTTATTTTGCACAAATAATTTTAAAACATAGCGCACCGTAGCGTAATGCCTCCGGCTTGCGCCCGCGTTAGTTTTGCAAGTAGTACGCAGGCGCAAGCC
>JAHDEO010000599.1 GCA_020628725.1 Saprospiraceae bacterium | reverse complement strand
AGTGAGTGAAAAAGAACAAGTAGTTTTGACCAGTTATTTGTTGCGAGTTGCCTAAATACAAATTATTAAATTAAAATGACGGGATAGTACCATAAAATACTCATCTTTGTCCCAATATATAATGTTGTATCCGCGTTAGTACGGCTATAAATTATTTTATAATAAATTCTGCTAACTTGGTTATCTATTTTTGATTAAAAGAACAAACCTACGACCACTCTGATTACACACCTTAACCCACCCCCTGCGTACTAAGCAGAAGAAAACAAATAAAATTGAGTCATTTTACTTGTCTTTTTTCCGTCTAAAAAACTTTTAAAAATCCTCATGTAGCTATGGCTATAATCGAATTTTAAAAATTCTTTAGAAGAAAAAAATACGGCGTATAATTAACTCAATTTATTTATTTTCTTCCGCTAAACTTTCACACAATGCAACCAACTGTTAAATTTTCAAGAAAAGACCCGGAGCTTTTCTTTCAAACTCTAAGGGAACGGGTAAATCAATACTTTGAACAAAACAACATCAGCAAGACGGGCAACGGGCACATGTATGGCAAAACGCTCGCGATGTTTGCAATGTATTTTGTGCCGTTTGTGATTATCCTTACGCAAGTGCTACCTGATTGGACGGCGATTCCTTTGTATTTTCTCATGGGTATCGGCTTGTCGGGTATTGGCTTGTCGGTGATGCACGATGCGAATCATGGGTCATATTCCAATAATGAATGGGTCAATCGACTGATGAGTAAAAGTATGGACATCATCGGCGGTAGTTCGTTTACATGGAAAGTGCAGCACAATTTTCTGCACCACACATACACGAATATTTACGAATTGGATGAAGATATTGACGACAAACCGTTTTTGAGGCTTTCGCCGCACGGTAAGTTGAAAAAGTACCATCGTTTCCAACACATCTACGCGATGTTATTATACTGCTTGGCGACGATGAGTTGGATACTGATGAAGGATTTCAAGCAAATGCTGCATTATCACCGCGAAGGATTGACGCAAAAATGTGGCTTCACGCCCACACGCGAAACCATCCGAATGATTATTTCCAAGACCTTATATATATTGTATATTGTCGTATTGCCGATTGCGCTGGGCGTTGCTTGGTGGGCGGTATTGATTGGTTTTGTGCTGATGCACATGTTGGCGGGCTTACTCATTACGGTAATTTTCCAATTGGCGCATGTCGTGGAAGGTCCTCAGCATTTTGCACCTGAGCGCACAGGCACCATGGAAAATACTTGGGCAATTCACCAACTCAAAACAACGGCAAATTTCTGTCGTAATAATCGCTTGATTACGTGGTTTGTGGGTGGCTTGAATTTTCAGATTGAGCACCACCTTTTTCCGCATATTTGCCATGTGCATTACAAGAAAATTTCTGAAATCGTAAAGAATACGGCACAGGAGTGTAATTTGAGCTATTTTGAACATACGACCTTCACCAAAGCAGTTGCTTCGCACCTGCGGGTGTTGAAGATGTTGGGGAATGGCGTAGCGTTATCTTAAAGAGGTCAGAACGCTTTGCTGTCAGAAGTCAGAACATTTCATTGTCAGAGGTGAGATTGAGCCATCTCGCACCCCCAACCCCTGAAGGGGAGGCTACCCACAATATCAATTGGGCGTGGCGGTTCTCCTTTAGGAGTTAGAGGTGCGCATGGGAAAATCTGACTTCTGACCTCTAAATTAATTCAAATTCCCACTCATAAGTCGTCTTGCCTTCGTGAGTTATATTGAGCAGCATATCACCAAAGGCATTCACTTCCAAAACATAGGGCTGTTCATTCGTATCAATCGCTACATCTACACCCGCATAAAATAATCCCTCAATCGTGGCTACCGCCTTAATTGCCAATTGCTTTGCAGCTTCGATACAAGCTGTTCCCCAACGAGCTTCGATGTTTTCGATTTTGCCTTTTTCGTTGCCCAAATGCAAATTGGTAATAAAATGCGGACTCAATCGTGGCACCACAAATACCGCCTCGCCGCCTATCACCACAATTCTTAAATCGACGCTTTTGTGTTGGAAGGTTTTCTTGCGAATCCATTGCTCGACCATCAAACCGTGTTGTGCCATTTCATTGATGATAGTTTTTATGATTTCGGGGTCGGAATATTTTTGGAGTTTGAGGTGATTGTATAATTTGATGCCTTCTTTTTGGACTAAGTGAATGGTGGTGTATAAGATTTGTTTGTTGCCCGATTTTCGGAATGCCATTACGCCGGATGCGGATGAGCCATGCCAGGGTTTGATAAATACTTGATGTAATTCTAATGCGTCGAATAACTGAATGAATGATTCATAATTTCCTAATTCATTCAAAAAAATACGTGGTGTATTGACTTTATAAGAAATATGTCGCTGACATTGTACCTTATTAAAGGCTAACTGAATAGCTGAGGGTGAGTTGATAGCTTTTATATCAGGATTTTGGCGCAGCCAAGTCGAAATTTTATCTAACATCACACACCAACCCTTGTACCAATATCGGGAGAAACGAATGCGCCCTTTATCAAATTCTAAGCTCTGCGCTTCATCATAGCCGCCCAATGATAGCAACAATTTGTAGGTCTCAAAATCCTCTCCCGGCGAAGTGATACGCAGCGTTGTGGCTTGCTGGATAGTTGGGAAATCATCATTAGCAATTTGTCGGAAAGTAAGTAGTTGATGCTCACGTCCATTTGCAATGACGACTTCCTCCCAAAATCGCACGCGCCTCGAACCGTGATAACCAATCGTCAGATATTGCATAGGCAATTTTGAATGAATTAATTTTGAATTTTGAATGACCACATCTGTGATACGTATAGATAAATCATTCAAAATTCATCCATTCAAAATTCAAAATTAATCTCGTCACTCTCCAATTTCCACAAAAAACCATTCACCGTCTTCGCTATCCTCTTGGTCGTCGAGATTGATATTTTGGCTGGCGAATTTAGTGCTTAGTTTTTCCATCCAATCATCCGAGATAAAGTGGTGACGGCAGTTGATGTGTTGAAGATTGAGGAGGGCTTCGTTATTGTAGAGGGCTTCTGCGCCTTCGTCTTTGAGTACGCCCATGGAGATGTCAAGTACGTCGATGTATTCTAAAACTGCCGCCCCTTGCAGATTTTTGGCAACGGCATCTTGTTCGTCATAATTTTTCAATCCCAAATACTCCAAATTCGGAAATTTACCATCCAAAATCGGCTGTAATTGTTCGACTTTGACCGAGCAACCGTACTCGTCTGTCCCAAGCCACAGTTCCAAATGTTCGAGATTCGGAAGGTTGGAATTACAAATGTCGTCAATGGCATCTCCGTTTAATCCACCTGTTTCTACGACTAAATTTCTGAGATTCGGCAGATTGATTTGTCCAAGTGTCAGGTTTTGTCCTCCGCGTACACCAAAGGATTCCAAAGCCGGGAAATGCTCCCAAAAATCACTATAATCCGCCTGAATAATCCACGACATTTCGCAATCTTCCATCTCCATATCACCGACAAAAAGATGTCGCAAACCGGAAA
>JAHDEO010000062.1 GCA_020628725.1 Saprospiraceae bacterium | reverse complement strand
ACCAACTTCGTCTACGTATTTCACCTAAAAGAGCCATTTATTTTAGTTTATTAAGTTTATTAGTTTATTGAGTTAATTCATAATTAATCCTCTTTCGATAAATTTTAACTCAAACCAAGTCGAATATGATTTTTTTGCCAGAAAAGGAATTTGGATTTATTTCACTGATTATCAAGCAATTAAAAATAATTTCGCGATAGTTACATATCCAAATGGAGACATTTTGGCAAAATGCCCTGCAAAGAACGGAGATTATAGGCGAAAAACAAAATTTTTGAGTAAGTGAGTTGTGGAATTGATGAATTGTCGAATTCTTGAATTTTATTTTGTTCGATAACTCGACAGCTCAACAATTCGTCAACTCATCGAAACAAAAAAAAGACAGACTCTCCAGCCTGTCTTTCACAAAAATACATTAAACCCTAACTTATACTGACTAAACCATACCGGATTGCTCCGGCTTGATTTTGTAACCAGCTTGTCACTGATTACAATACAAATGTATGGGCATTTTAGATGTGATGCACGCTGATTTTACGGGATATTGGTATAATCTTACAATGGTTTTTGAAAATTTATTTAGATAAAAAAAGTCTCATTTGGGTATTTATTTGCTGACAATCAGCAATTTATAAAAATTGCAATTATTTAATTACATAAAAAACGTTCGCAAAGAGGCTATCAGTCTTACAATTACACAATGGAAATATGTGATTTAAATTTGGTGTTTTTTATGAAAAAGAGAGGTCAGAAGTCAGACTTATACTCTCTGACAGCAAAGTGGTCTGACTTCTGACAGTGAAAACGGTCTGATTTCTCTATTTTATAATCACATTTTGAGTTCCTACGCCATCTTCTGTAACCAATTCTACAAAATAAACACCGCTGGCAAGGTCTGATACATCTATATTAATTTGTTGTAGACCGATATTAATCTCGCGGTCAAGTGTTCTGATTAATTGACCATTGGAATGATAGAGATTGATTTGCATCGGTTGATATTGTTGTACATCATAGGTGATGAACAATTGACTATCTGCCGGATTGGGATGAACATTGAAGTCGATAGCAGGCGCAACTGTTTCATTATTGACCGCTAATTCGTATTCAACACATTCATTATACAACTCTAAAAATGCAAGGGTGAGGTCAACGAATTTTGTCCCATCATTCGTATGGATGGCAAAGCTCACATCTTTTCCGGGAATATAATACACGAATGAAGTGTATATAATTGCGCCGTCATGCCCTACCAACATGTCTGTCGAATCAATCGAACCCGAAATGACTCCCAAACCATAGTAAACATCATTTCCAAGGTCAACATTATAATCATACATCAAATCGGTCGCATCGCCGAGTATCTCGCCTGAATATAATTGTCTTGCCCACTCGGAAATATCCGTCGGCGTAGCCGCATACGCACCTGCTGCCGAAGCTGAACTGTATACCGCCGTCAAGGGGACTAATTCTGAGATATTGATGGGTGCTTGTCCGGGAGGCTGCTGCCATACATCTGCAATAGGACCGTTTGCAGATTCCTGTGGTAATAACACAATATCGTCAAAACCATTGGGTGCAAGTACGCGCTCACGCACGGCAGTATGATAATCTTGTCCGCTAATGCTTTCGATTATAAGTCCCAATAGAAGGTAGTTGGTATTGCTATATTCCCAACCTTCTCCTGCGTCAAAATAAGGGGCGTCGAGAAAATTATCCAACATCTGAGTCATGCTATATGTAGTGCTCAGGGTACTGTTGATAACAGGTCCATAATCCGGATGACTGGTAAAATTGTAAATGCCGCTGGTATGATTGAGCAGTTGGTAGACACGAATATTACCATCTATTTCAGGATAGCCGGAAATCCATGTTCCTACTGTATCATCAAGATTCAACAAGCCTTCATCAACCATTGAGACGATACATGCCGATGTAATCGTTTTTGACACACTTCCCACAGGGAATACATGGTCTGTATTTAAGCTATCTGTGTCGCTCGAAATACCGGAAGCCGCTGCCCATATATCGCCGCCGCCGAAGTTCATAGCCACAGATAAACCGATAGGTTCTAGCTGGTCTACCGCACGATGAAGTGCAGCTTGCAAGCTATCTGCCAATACAGGGTCAATAGTGCTTTGTATTGACATTTGAGGAGAGGTCGCGGGTGAATTGGTAGCACTTAGGTTCGGTAGTTCATTGATAGTTAAATTGAAATCATCTGAAAGAATATCTGTTGTAGTTTGTGCATTGAGATACCCCCAAAAAGAGATTAAAATAAAAGTAAGTAAAGTAAATTTAGTCTTCATATTGCTTGAATTTTAGTTGATTATGAAAATATTTATTTTTTATTTAAAATATAATAAGAATAAAAATGAATTAATGTTGACTGATATTTTGTGATAAAAGAAGGTACAACATAAAGATTTGAAAATAATATTATTTAGACAAATGAATTATTTATTCGGATGAATATCTACGAATTCAAATTACCACTCATGTATCAAAAAACAAATAACTACGGCAACTGAAAATATCTGCTTGGCAGATGGTTGTTATACATTCACCATTAATAATGAAACAATAGGAGAACAACGCGTTCAGTTGGATATTAATCAATTGAATTCGGGCTTCTATTTTGTACAATTAATTACGGAAGATACCGTGATGTCTATTGCTTCAATTCATAAGTACTTGACAACTATATCTGCTTCTTTTTCCGTTATTCTGCGTTGTTCATCAGTCAAAGTATCAACAATTATCCTTCTTCACGCCTTGACTAACGAAAAAATAAGCTACCTATAATTGTCAATTACTTATGAATTGAAGCACTATGAAGTTTATTAAGCCATAGGCAAACGCGATTTTTTTAATGGAAATAAGAAGAAGGGCGATTCATTTTGGATTGCTTTTTTTGTTTTAAAAACCTAATAATCAATTAATTATATTTACTTTTCGTCCAGTTCGCAAGGCATAATTAATTCTAATCACCAACTCGCGTTGCATTTCTTGAGCGTCTATTATCATGTGTATAAATAGGACAACGGACACCACAAAGAATATTGAAAAAAGAATTGAAAAGAAGAGCGATGTATTTACGGGATCCCGAAATAAAATGATGAAGGCGAGCAAGGACGCTCAAGTAAGTCATATAAGCATCGCGTTCAAAATAACTCTCAACAATGACCACCTTTTCTTCCGGTAAATACTCATAATGATGTATTGCGTTTATTGTTCTGCTTGAAGTTTGGCGTACTATGAGATGATTATCATGAATAACCTCGTCGATGAATGGCACATTTATTTTTGCTCCTTCTTTGTATGGGAAGTTGACAAGGTCTCTAATAGTAAAATTTCCTAAATCGACTTCTAATTCCTTTCGTCGGTGAAAGATACGTTTAAAGGATTTGAACATAATCAGTTTTATTTAAAGTTAACTAATCTCTTACATTTACTTTTCGTCCTGTTCTGCGTGTATAATTAATCCTAATCACCAATTCTCGATTCAATTCCGCTGATTCGTCTCTAATTCCCCATATCCAGAAAATACCGATCACAACAACAAAAAGCCCTCCACCAAGAGTCCATGTACTTTTTCCTACAACAAGAAAGATAAGCAACATTACCAGCAAAAAAAGAAAACGATATAATTCTCTTTTGACAGGTGAGCTTTCGATAGTAATTAATGATTTTGCAGGTAAATAGCTGATATGGTGGATACCCCCAATATGGGCTCTATCCCGATGATAATTGACAATCAGTTCATTATCATTTAGTCGTTCTTGGATGTAATATTCTGATAAGCCTGCTTCGGATTCGTAAGGAAAATTAACAATATCCTTTAAGGAAAACTTTCTCAGGTCAACTTCAAGTTGCCTGTTATATCGGAATAAATTTTCAAAGGATTTAATGTTGAACATAGCAAAACGAATTGGGCAATTATCCCAAAGGAATAAAGCATTTATAATTGAAAATGAATGTTTTAGAATGGGTTTTTACTATTTATCGCTTTCTATTATAAATGTCTTATCCCTTCGGAAAGTTCTTTTTTAATCGTGTAATTTGCTACGTTCGTCTAAAAGGAAAAGCGAACGCCTACGCCTACATTGAAGGTACTGAAACTGACGCCTTGGTCTGTTTCCCAAGCCGGAAAGTCTTTTGTACCATAATTGTCACCTGCTGCTGTTTGGTGTGCAGTGAAGGCTTGTGTATCAATTTCCTCAAAATACTCCGTATACGGATATGCCCCGCCCAAAGAAAGTATCGATAATACACTCTCAGAAGAACCATCTGGCAAGGTAACATCTGCGCGAGTCACTTCATAGCTGTTACGGTGAATACGCAAACCTGTATAACCAATTGAACCCAAGACGCTTATTTTTTCATTTAATTGATAGCGCAAACCAAAAGCCGCTGTAAAACCGAGTGTCGGCTTGCCTTTGGCGATGGATTCAGCTTCAAATTTATCGACACCGTCAGGATACAAAAAGTTAATCAAATCTCCGACAACCAATGTACCGTTGTTAGACTCGCGTAAGCCATCCGTCTGCCCTGCTACAGGAACAAGAATCCCAAAGCGTGCAAATGGGCTCAAAGTTTCACTGCCTGCATCGACCACAAAAGCCGGTGAAAGTGTAAGACGACGATTGGTGGCATACGAACGGTCAAAATCGCTACCCTCCGTAGCCTCTTCGACCAACACCTCGGAACCAAGCGTATACGATACGCCCAAGTCAAGCCCAAAGTTGCGGCTAAACATGTAGCCTATCCCCAAATCAAGCCCTATTCCGCCTCCATAAGAACCGGAAAGTGTACCTAATACCTCCGAACCGGGAGTAAGCGCATTGCCTATCTTAGGACCAAGCACCTCATTGGTAGCCGAGCTGAGGTAAGTAACACCCGGTTGTAAATAAAACCCTTGTGCTTGTGCAAATATCGCACACAAAGTAAATAATGCTGTAAGTAATAAATTTCTCATATTAAATGTGTTCTGATGAGTTGTGGAATTGACGAATTGATGAGTTATTGATTTTCGCACAACAACTCATCAACTCGACAACTCATCAACTCTTTTACAATTCAAATCCAATATATAATTGAAGTAACAAATTTCTGTCTCTGTCGTCACGGAGTATTCGGGTCAAGTCATTATTATCGGGGTCTACGGTGCTTACTTTTGAGTAGTCGTAAAAATTATTGGTAATATCTGCCAAACCATAAATCCCTCTGAATCCGATACCCAATCCGGTATCAAAACGATATTCTATACCACCAATTAATCCATAATCAAGTGGGTTATAAAAGTTGCCGTCTCTTTCTTCAAAATCATGATAAGCATCCGTAATCAATGGGGCTTGTGCATCACCAAAACGCTCGATTGACCCCACGCTATTTTCGTTAAAAATCGGTTGGTAAGCCAGCACAAAATCATCCTGTGGGTCTCTTCTATAATCGTGGTCAAGCTCAATATTGATAGGTTGTAAGTCCACTTCGATATTACTACCAAAATCGCGTACTGCGGCATCAAAAGACAACTGTCCTGCTCCCGTAGAATTGAGCAAGAACCCTATATAAGGACCGCCAAAAAAGCTGACATTGCTATTCGCTTTGCCATAAAACATCAAAGGAATATCCAAGTAACCATTATTGACATTCAAAGACACAGAGCGATTACCGGAAAAGTATAGCGGGTCGGTGGTCACGTCTTCCACAATCCAAAATGACTCACCTGTATAAGCGTAATTTCCTCCTTTTTGAGAATATTGTATTTCGAGTAAAAGTCCCGTTCTGTCAGTAAGTGCGTACCTAAATGTAGGTGCAATCAGAAAGCGTGTAATCACGGAGTTGGATTCAAGTCGTGTATCGGTAGATGACCGTTCGGAAGGACCACCAAAAGTCGCAAAGTTGAGACCGGCTTTGATACCAACTGAAAAATCACCCGCGTCTTGCGCCTGAGTATAGATACTCATTGAGAGTATGGTGATAAGCAAAAAAAATCTTTTCATGTTATTTTAGTTTAGAGGTCAGAACATTTCATTGTCAGATGTCAGAACACTTTGTTGTCAGAGAAATTTTGGTCTGACCTCTGACAGCAAGGCGTTCTGACTTCTGACCTCTTTTTTTAAAAAAACGCCCAAAGATAGGGCATGATTAGGAATGAAGGGCTTGTTTTCGCCTTTTTTAACGTGCGAAAATGTGGATTCGTCCGGTTCGAGTGATTCACAATTCAGTGATTCCAAGCGTTCTTATCGAAAAAAACATCATTTTTATCTATTGAATTTTACATAACACATTAAAAACGCATACATTGAAATCCTTATTTCAAATGAATAATGAGCACACCACTAACCTATTAACAATTATTCATTTTATCACGTATTCATTTTTTAAACCAATTAAAATAATATGAACAGTTCTTTGCAATCTAAAATCAATGACCTCACTACTAATGGCTATCAAGTCGAAATCGGTAAATACATCGGTATTGCCTGGGAAAATTTCAAGAAAATGCCTCTCATGTACATGGGTTATTTGCTCGTTTTGGGAGTGATTTCATGGGCAGCAGGAAAATTGCCTTTAGATATAGGAAATCTCATTCTACCTGTATTCACTATAGGTTTCGCAATATTTGCCAATAAAATCCAGCGTAATGAAGAAGCCGAATTTGCACACTTTTTTGATGGCTTCAAGACCAATCCCGCACATCTGATTCTTGTGGGTATCGTGAGTTCGTTGATTATGTTGATGCTTACCCTGCCGATGGCAGCTCATGTAGGATTCGGAAACATCTTCAACTTCATCATGAATCCATATGAAGGCTTTGGTATGTTTTCGGGTATCAGTGTTTCTAAGCTTGCGCTTTGGGGCGGACTCGCTGCCATTCCTGCTATCTACCTTAGTGTAGCATGGTCTTGGGCGTATTATTTCGTGGCATTTAAAGGCTTAGATTTTTGGTCTGCTATGGAAGCCAGCCGTAAAGTAATTACCAGAGAATGGTTCTCATTTTTTGGCTTTGTGCTCGCGCTTGCCGGTATTGCGCTCGCAGGTGCATTATGTTTTGGCGTAGGCTTATTCGTAGCTATTCCTGTGATTACTATCGCATCATTTATCTCTTTTGAGCAGATTATCGGCATGAACGATCATGAAATCGACATTATCGACGAGTTGATAGATGAAGATTAATAATGCGACAATGCTGAAATGCGACAATGATATAATGTTTCCCCAATTGTATCATTGTCGCATTTCAGCATTTTAATTCATTCATTCAACATTCAACATTCAAAATTACTATATTTGCCCCATGAATCTCCTACGTCTCGGTTGGAAAAACATTCGTCATAATCCACTTGGTACATTATTGAGTGTGACCCTTTTTGCATTGGGTATTGGTTTGATGGTGTTTTTATTTTTAGTACAAAAACAACTGGATGATAATTTCAAAAACAATCTCGCCGGAATTGATTTAGTAGTTGGTGCAAAGGGAAGCCCTTTGCAAATGATTCTGAGTAGCATGTATCATATTGATGCGCCTACGGGCAATATCACACTCGGTGATGCACGTCCCTACATGAATCCCAAACATCCTTTCATCGAAACCGCGATTCCACTCTCGATGGGTGACAGCTACCGCGAATATCGAATTGTGGGCACAACTCAAGAATTTATCCACTTATACGATGCCGGACTTGCCGAAGGCAAAATTTGGCAATACAACATGGAAGCCACCCTCGGTGCAAATGTAGCGCGAGAGTTGGGCATGAAATTGGGCGATACATTCAGTAGTTCACACGGCTTTGCAGATGATGAACATGCGGCACACGACCATACTGAATTCAAAGTCGTTGGTATTCTTGCGCCTACAGGGTCAGTCATCGACCAATTGATATTGACCACCACACAAAGTTTCTGGCTTGTACACGACCACGCTGTCGAAGAAGACGCGCACGATCACGACCATGACCACAGCCATGCCCCTATTATGCCCCCTAACTTGCTCGACGAGCCCGAAGAAAAAGAAATCACTTCTCTACTGCTCAAATTCAAAGGGCGCAACTTTCAAGCCCTCAATCTCGGACGCAATATCAACGAAAAAACAGACATGCAAGCCGCTTCTCCGGCTATCGAAATCAATCGCCTGTATAGTCTCATGGGTACAGGTGAGCAAGTGCTTCGGATGTTGGCAATTGTCATTATTTTTGTTTCGGGACTCAGCATTTTTATTTCCTTATTTTCTTCGCTTCGCGAACGTCAATACGAACTCTCGCTCATGCGCGTAATGGGTGCGGGACGCGGTAAATTGTTCTCACTCATCATTTTAGAAGGTCTTTTATTGGCAATTATCGGTTATGTTTTGGGCTTATTATTGGGGCATTTTGCCATGCAAATTATGGCAAGTACCATGGAAGACGCCTACAAATATTCCTTTTCTGCTTGGGAGTTTCTACCTGTTGAGTGGTGGTTATTGATTGGTGCTTTGCTCATTGGATTTTTAGCGGCAGTGCTGCCTGCTATACGTGCTGCACGTATGGATGTTGCTACTACACTTACACAAGGATAAATCAAGTTAGGGAAGAGGAAGAAAACAACTTACACGAAATGAAGAAGTTGTTTTTTTATATGTTCGACTAAGTTTGACGCGCATCCCGAAAGCATTCGGGACGTTAGAAAAATTTAATGAAACATATGAGAAAAAGAACGATTCAGACGGGTAGATTATTTTTCTTCGTCTTCCCTTATATTTTGGAGTTTAAACTAATTTTAAACAAATATTTATGAACTAAATACCAGTAAGACAATATACTATATAGTTTAAATGTCGATATGATGAATCGAAATAGTGTGCAATTGAAAAGCAAAGAAATAAATAGTCTAATATTATAGATGATGATAGTTAACACTAAGTGGGTGAGTCTATACAGCCAAACGCTTCGGATTTTATTAAACTATGAAAAGTTATGAAATTTAATCTATTCCGTTCAAGTTTTATATTCTTATGTAAATCTATAATGATTTCATTATTAGTAATGATATGTTGTTCATTACCAAGCCATGCGGTAAATATTGATAGTCTAAAAATAGTATTAAAAACATCTGATAATCATGAGGATGCTTGTTCTATTGTCCTTGAAATTTACAAACACTATGATGCAATAGGGAAAGTTGATTCAATGAACGTTTATGCAAACCATATCATAACCATATGTGATTTAAATAAAAAGGAGGTGTTCGCTGGTATAGAACTCCTAATTAGAGAGCAATACAAACAAGGTTCTTCGAATAATATCAATCCGCTTATAGACTCATTTTTAACTGTAATCCAAGATCCGGACCTTAAGTTAAAATTCTTAGTAGATATATCTGACATGAGTTTTTTTTACGAGACTGAAGACCAATTTGATAAGTACTGGCGTAAAGCACAAGAAGCACTAAAACACGTTAAAGAGGATGATAGTAGATTTGTTTATTACAACTTTTTAGGATTTAAGAATAGAGCAGAAGACAACTTGTTTGCCGCAATTCAGAGTTTTAAACTTGCTGCAACTTTTACAGAAGTAAATATAAAAGCACTGTTGAAAAATAATTATGATCTAGCTTTTATTTATTTAAAAACAGGCGAAGCTGAAAAAGCCAAAGAAATATTTTTAGACTTACTTGAAAAGGCAGAGGAAAATAGTCTGCCGCTCTTTGTAATATATATTTATTATGGACTACTAGATTGCTATTCTTATACAGAAGATTTTGACGAAGTCATAAGACTATCTCACGAATCAATTAATTATTCAATCAAATATAATCTCAAAACGCCACTTGGATATTCTTATTCTAAATTAGGTGAATCCCACCTCGCACTATCTAATTTGGATTCGGCTAGGTACTATATAGATAAAGGTGTTGAGTATAGTCTTGAGAATAATGAGTCGAAGGAACTTGGTGATAATTACTTTGTACTCTCTGATTATTATAAGGCTATAGGAAACCGTAAGAAGGCAAGATTATATTTAACAAAAGCTCAGAATGAGAAATCATATTATGAGAATTCGGAGATAGATAAAAAATTTGCTGAATTATGGGCAGCAGATAACAACTATCGTAAAGCCTATTTTCATTTAAATAAGTACACTACTGATAGATTAAAAAAAGAAGATATTAGAAAAAACGACATAACATTAGCAACTAAATTTATAGAAGATTATTATAAATATAAAGAAGAATCAGAAGCAAATCTGTTGATGTCTAAGCAAAAAGAAGAGCGATTACGAAATGTTATTATCTTAACACTTGCCGGGCTTATACTAGCTGCCATATTATTGATGTATGTGCAAAGAAACAGAAAAAAACTAGAGGTGTTAAACAATCAAATTATTCAGCGTAACAAAGAATTAGATATTTTAATAAACAAACAAAATGAAACCATAAAATACCTTGATAATTTTGCAAGTGTCGCTGCCCATGACCTTAAAGCACCCATTCGTACTGCAAGCGCATTCGCCGGCTTACTTACTAAAATCGCTGGGCATAAGCTGATTGAGAAGGAAATGAAATTTCTAAATTATATAGGTTCAAGTGTTGCCCAATTGTCTGGAATGATAGATGATCTCCTATCCCTATCTAGATTGGATGCTGATCTACCAGAAGCAAAGCAAGTCGATCTAAATGAAATAGTTCTTCAAGTAGAATCATTACTATCTAATCTTTTGAAGAATACGGATTCAAAAATAGTAGTTGATTCAACCTTACCAAAGGTAAAAGGACATTCCACTTTAATCAGTCAATTATTGCAAAACATCATCAAGAATTCTATAGTCCATAATAAAACCGGAAACAATACTATCATAAAAATAAGATCAGAATCCAAGAATAATGGCATGTACACAATAAAAATATCTGATAATTCCGGAGGAATTCCTGATTATATTATTCCAAAAATGTTCGATCTTTTTTCAAGTAGTGATAAAAAAACAGGGAATGGTATTGGGCTTGCTACTTGTAAAAAAATTGTGAATCATTATGGTGGTGAAATATGGGTAGATGTAATTCCGAGTGTTGGTTCAACATTTAATTTCAACTTGTTTGATTAACATATCACAAAAAAACTACGGACTATGGACTACGGACTATAGACTAAATATTATCTTTGACGGGAAATAGCCATACACACTATGACTCGAATACTGCTCTATATATCAACCATACTATTATTTATTGCTTGCGGAGGCAATCCGTCTGATGACGAAAAAGACCCCGAAACTAATCATTCGCATGAATCTCATGCACAAGAAAATACCAATCATCATCATGAGGATGAGGCGGATGATACGTCGGCTAATGATAAGGGGTCTACTCCGGCTTCGACTTACGATTTTGACCCCGGAAGGTATAGTTATAAAGATGGTCACATCATCCTCACTTGGGAAGAACTCGCCAAAGTTACCTTTGAAGAAGATTATCATGAGGAAGTAGAAGAGTATATTTTTCGTCCGATATTCAGTGACACACTGAAAGCTCTTAATCGTAAGAAAGTGATGGTGGAGGGCTTTGTGATTCCCATTGAAGAAACGGGAGATGAAACCTTCGTTGTATTATCGGGATTACCATACTTACAATGCTTTTTCTGTGGTGGGGCTGGACCCGAAACCGTTATTGATATTTTACCGAAAAGTAAATTAAAAAAACGCCTCACTACAGATGAAAAAATCACTTTCAAAGGAAGACTCCGCCTTAATGCGGACGACTTAGATTATCTTAATTATATCTTGGATGATGCTGAATTGGTGAATTGAACAGTTATAAAATTGATATTTCCCATGCATTTTTCTATTTTTACCACTTAGCAAAAAATTACTTCATTCAGAAAATGCTACATAAAGGATACGGACTTGTACTGGCAACTTTGAGTTTTGTTGCAATAGCACTCACTACAATGGCGGTAAAAGTGGGTACAACAGACCCTGAACCTATCGTGCGTACGCTTGATAGTATGTCTTTCGTGGTAGATTCTATTGAAAGTGAATTGCTTGTAGCACAAAAAAAAGCCAGTGAAATTGATACTCCAACCTCAGAACCCTCAGCTCCACCACCACCTGCTCGTCCAAAGAATATTATTTTGATGATTGGGGATGGTATGGGCATTACCCATATTACGGCAGCTACCATCGCGAATAAAAACAAGCTCAATCTTGAACGTCTTCCCGTCGTTGGATTGATGAAGACTTTTTCCAATCAACTTATCACGGATAGTGCTGCGAGTGCTACTGCGATGGCAACAGGAAAAAAGACTTATAATGGTGCTATCGCGATGGATTCTAAGGGTAGAAAACTAAAAACTATCGTCGAAATCGCCGAAGACAAAGGGCTTGCAACCGGTATAGTCACTACGTCGTCGGTCACGCACGCCACACCTGCCTCGTTTTACTCACATCAACCGAAACGCAGTCGTATCAATCGTGAAGTTTCTGCCGAATTTATGACCAAAAAAATCGAGGTCTTGATGGGTGGTGGTAAAAGATATTTTATGTCCAAACACCGCAAAGACGAGCGCGACCTCATCAAAGAACTTGAGAAAAAGGGCTATACCGTAGTGGATGATGTAGATGAAGTTGGTTCAAAAGTACCTCGAAAAATGGTTTGTCTCATCGCTGATATGCAACCGAAAGGCTATAGCCGACGCGGCGACTTCCTTCCGAAAGCTACTGCTAAGGCAACAAAGATTCTTGACCGTGACAAAGACGGTTTCTTTATGGTCGTCGAAGGCGCACAAATTGATTGGGGTGGTCATAGTCGCAATTCCAAATTTATTATCAATGAAATGTTGGATTTTGACCGTAGCGTAGGCGAAGCACTTGATTTTGCCGAAGAAGATGGCGAAACCCTTGTGATAGTTACTTCCGACCACGAGACGGGTGGTTACAGTATCAACGAGGGCAGCCTCAAAGAAGGTGAAGTAGCCGGCAAATTTACGGATGATTATCACACCGCGACCATGGTTCCGCTATACGCTTACGGACCGGGCGCAGAAGCATTTTCCGGTACGATTGACAATACAGACATCTTTTTCAAATCTTGCGAACTCCTTGATTTAGAGATACCTGCAGATATTCTCGAAGCGCGTAAAAAATCTGAACTCGAAGGCTTAGATGCTACGACTAAACTAGATAGTACAGACATCATGGAAGCGCACGGCGCAGATTTTGGTTCAGGATACGGACGCAGATTTCAGAAAAATAAAGATAAAAGCGAGAAGCAAAAAAAGAAATAACTCGTAACTCGTAATTCGCAACTCACTTGTACTATTCAAAACTACTTTTATTTGGTGAACATACTGTCGTGAAAGGCTCACGCGCACTCGCCGTGCCTTACCCACATTATGTTGCAAAATGGTCATTTGAAGAGGGGGAAAAACAAGGTGAATCAAATGAGGCACTTTCTGCATTTCACAAGCATTTAGCAAGTAATCAAGATTTATCATGCGAATTGGATTTAGAAGAATTTGCAGAGGATATTGCAGATGGCATCTGGTTGGATTCGGATATTCCGACGGGTTATGGCTTGGGTAGTTCGGGGAGTGTATGTGCTGCAGTGTATGATAGATATGGTGTAGATAAAATTGATGGTAAGACCTCAGATGAATTGAAAAAATTAAAGGGAATTTTTTCAGGATTGGAAGCACATTTTCATGGGGCAAGTTCAGGTACTGACCCTTTGATTTGTTATATCAATCAAGCCGTTTTGATGAGTCAGCAAGAGCTTCGTACAGTTGTTATTCCCGATTTAAATGAAGGCAAAGGCGGCGTTTTCCTACTCAATACAAATATTAGCCGTAGTACAGAACCACTCGTTAATCTATTTTTAGAAAAATGTAAAAACCCCGAATTTGAACAGAAAATCAGCACCAAACTCGCTCCTCACACTGATGCATGTATAGATGCTTTTTTGCAAAAAAATAAAAACGTACTCTTCGATAATCTCCGAAAATTATCCGATTTTCAATACCAATACCTCCAAGAAATGATTCCGGAAAATTATCGCCAAATTTGGGCAGATGGACTTTCATCAGGAGCCTATGCACTCAAATTGTGCGGTGCAGGCGGCGGCGGTTTTATGCTGGGATTCGCAGAAGATTTTGATACGGTTGATTTAGGAGAAATTGAAATCGTTTACAAATTTTGATTCCCATATTCTCGCGTAGCGAAAACCTCCAAATTAATCATTAATCGTTCACCATTAACCGTTAAAAAATCACCGTTTTTTATTCCAATATGCCTCTACCTCCTCTACTTTTTCCAGCAACCATTCCCTTTCTACCAACCATTCGTCAGGATTGGTAATATCATCCTTTATGTTTTGCAATATCTTCAAAGACGGCATATTCACCCGTCCAAATCGTTTATTATAAATCCTATCGACAATACTTATGAAGTTGCTATACAGGGTTTTATTTCTTTTTGACATCAAGGCACGACCTATGTATGACTTAAAATTTTCTATCTCAGCTCCCAATAATCTACTGTATCCTTTCTTGATATTCATACTCAATTCAAGATAAATCTGAATACCAAGTTGCCGATAATAAATACCATAATAAAACCCTTCGGGGGGATTGCTGCTCATCTTAATGAGTGTATCTTCCGCTTCTATATATTTTTTTTCTGCAAAAAATAAGAAAATATAAGCCAAATAAGTAAAAGACTCGCGGTGGCGAGGGGGCAAATCGGGACTATAATGATCAATAATGGATTTTGCCCCATCAAGATTCCCGGTAGCAATTGCAGTACGAACCGCCAGTATAAAATGATTACGTAAAATATAGCCACCATAATGCCAGATTCCCTGAGGAAGGGTGCGCTCATATATCTCAAATTTTTCGGGATAATATTCCATATGACCACGATTGACCTGAAGGTTGCAAAAGTTGAATAGCAAAATGCACAGATACCTCAACTCAGAATGTGGAAAGTAGCCACTCTTCTCCGTCAATATATCTCGCAGACGGCTGTAATGTTTGGGTATGTCCTTACCGCGAAAAAGCATAAAAATTCGATAGTAAGCATCTACAAGCGGCGCATCCGTATGGTCATTCGAAGAGAGGTGTTCTACTAACTCTTTCTCAATCAGGAAATTATACGTATTGGGCATGGTGTGCTGACGCGAGAGTGCAGCAGCGTAGAGGCGCAATCGTCCGGCAAGTGCATGGTGATGGAAATTATCAATCGCTTCTTGCATGCCTATCTCCATAGCACTGTCGAGCATGATATTATAGCGTACTTCGACCTCCGAAAGCATGTATTTGTCGTGCAGGTGCATAGGCTCGCCTTCCGGTCGTTGTGCATGTTTTTTTTTCGCATCGTTTAACAAACCCGGTACGTATTTTCCCAATCCGCGCGATAGAAAAATATCAGCTAATTGATAGTTTTGGCGCACTTCATTTTTTTTTTGATTTTCGTACAACAAATACTGTTTCACCAACTTCATTAAATCTGACATCACATGACGTAACTCAGCATATTGTTTATCACTTAAGGGTGTATTGTCCGAATGATTTTTTTCGGGAAAAATATGACTGTAAATAGATGGACGGTATAATTTTTTAAGGTTAGGGTATCGCTTTTTTAAGTATTCAAACAACTGCGTTACTTGCTGTTTTTTATTGAAAAAAGGTGAGGAAACAAAATCGGAAAGCGATCGAATTTCTTTGTTGTTAAGCACCTTTAATAGGACAACTATCCGACTGTCATCAATTGTTCTTCTTGTTTCCATATGTGTTTGTTCTGTTAAAAGAATATGTAAATATAAGCATATTACAGTACAAATTCAACGACAAATGGAATTTTTTTAACGTTTTAATAAAAAATAAAAGCCTGATTGTCAGTTAATTAAAATTAAAAATAACATTTTGTTTGTATTTTTTTTATGCGACAAATGCAGTTTTTATACACTTTTTTAATCTGACAAAACCCTTTAATTTGAAATCAGAATCAAAACAAACAGATGAGGTAGTATTATAAAATATGAAGTTATTCCGTACACGATACTAAGCACTTACAAAAGTAATGATTGAATAATGTTGAATAAGTGCAAGTACAAATTCAAGTATCAAGTTCAATAATCAATTCGCTTTGAGCGAATCAGGAAACATAAAAGTATACTTTATTTTCGTCTAAGCACTTAATGACCTTAAAACAACACGAATTATACAGTGTTTTTCACGACAAATTGATTAAAAAATATGCACAAAAATAATTATTTTCTTTTGCTATTTTAATTAAAGTAATTAATTGTCATTAAATTAAATAAGTAAAATAATGTAATTTAATTGTCGCAACAGCAATAAAACCTCCGACAAGTCTGCGAAAATCTCCACAAAATTATTGAATTTTTATTTTCAAATTTGTGTTGTAAGCAAAACACAGTACTGGCAATATGTGAAAACGCGTTATATTATTGCACTATAGTGAAGCATCATCAAAAATTAACTCAATTACATCATTTCTAAAATCATTACTTATGAGAAAAACAAAAAAATTAACTATTACTTTAAAGGGCTTATTCCTTGTTTTTGCTTTGTGCTTATTCATCTCTACACAAAGCAATGCTCAATCTAAAGTAGATAGACAGCAAGCCTCAACAAGCTATACAATAGAATCAGATAATATTTTTGACTTTAGCGAATGGAATTTTTTCCAATGGCTCCAAAAAATCGTGACCACGGATATGACTCGTAAACAAAGACCCGCAGGAGACACACCAAACTCAAATGCAAAAAAACGATTCATCGGTAATGGTACTCCATTTATCGTAACTGATGATATGTCAATACGTGATGGCGGAAACTAATTTCCCTGTAACCGGACATACAGTAGGCTACACGCCTAAAACAATATAGAACCTAACGCCAAATTACTTATTAACTTCAATGGAGGCATCCCTTAAAATGACAGAGGTAGTCGGGTGTCGTGCACTCAACCCATGTGCAAGGCACTCGGCTATTTTCTTCGTGTTCCCTTACCTCTGGAGGAAATCAACAGGTAAGCAAAAGAGCCTGCCGTCAACAATAAAAAATGTTGGTTTATTTCGTTTGTGTTTAAGACTGTATTCGGCTTCGGATACAGTCTTTTTTTTTGAACTGAATGCACTATAATAAATTGCATAAAAATATTTTGTTCCAAAAGGAACAATAAAACCGAGGAAATTTGGCTTTTTCTACCGATATTTTGCCCCTACGGGGCTGTTGAACGTGAAACTCTGTCCTGTAAGGACAAAATATCGGTAGAAAACAAAGCCAACACACCACGCTTGTTCCGTTAGGAACAAAATATAGGCTTCGTGTAATTAAATATGATTCGCACTATCGTACTGAACTAAATGAACCCCAAATATTGTTATAAAAACCACAACACAACAACACAACAACACCGCACCACAATACCATGACCATTAAAGATTTAAAAGACCAAAACCTCATCATCTTGGAATGCATATCAGGCAGTAAGGCGTATGGATTGGATACGCCGCAGTCGGATACGGATATTCGTGGAGTATTTATATTGCCGCAAGAACGTATTTATGGGCTGGATTATGTTGAACAGGTGGGCGATAAAAAGAATGATATTGTGTATTACGAATTGGGGCGATTCATTCAATTATTGGTGAAAAACAACCCGAATATTCTGGAACTATTGGCAACACCTGAAGACAAAATATTGACAAAACACCCGATTATTGACCATCTTTCTCCCGAAATATTTCTTTCTAAACAATGTAAAAATACCTTTGGAGGTTACGCATTTACACAGATAAATAAGGCGCGGGGATTGAACAAAAAAATCGTCAATCCAATGGGAGAACGCCGAAAATCCATTCTTGAGTTTTGCTATGTACAACACGGTCAAGGGGCGATGCCATTGATAAAGTGGTTGGGCGCACACGACTATCGGCAGGAGGATTGTGGCTTGGTGAATATCCCACATTTTAAAGATACTTATGCCCTGTTTCATAGCACTGACCCGGCGGTGAAGTATCGCGGTATTGCCCGAAAAGATGCCTCTACAAAAGTCGTTCTTAGCAGTGTACCGAAGGAGGCGCAACCCGTAGCTACCATGCATTTCAATGAAGATGGTTATGTGAAATATTGCAAAGACTACCGCGATTATTGGGATTGGGTAGAGAAGCGTAATGACGCACGATACACTACGAATATTGAGCATGGCAAAAATTATGACTCAAAAAATATGATGCATACTTTCCGCCTGCTGGATATGGCAGAGGAAATTCTTACGAACGGTAAAATCATTGTACGTCGCCCCAATCGGGATGAGTTGTTATCCATTCGACGAGGAGAGCATGAATATGACGACCTCATTGCCCGTGCCGAAGCGAAAATGAAACAAGTCGAATTAGCATCAGAAAATAGCCCGCTACCCGAAAAGCCCGACCGAGAACGCGCGAATCAAATTTTAATCGAGATGCGACGTATTTTTTATTGTAGATGATGCTATGTAGTTGGCAATTAATTCGTTACCTTTAATGTCTCTTTTTACCAAAAACATTTTACCATGAAAAAGACCATACTTATCCTACCTTTTATTCTAATTTCAATTTTTGTATTTGCCCAAGAAGAAAAATATACATTGGACTCAATCATTTATGAATGGTTCAATGGTACAGACAACGAGTGGCGTGGTATTGATAAATACCAATTTGAATATGATACACAAGGAAATACCCTGATCCGCTCAGATTACTGGTGGGTCGGATTTGGAGGACTTGACTGGGGAAAAGTTAAAGAAATAGAAAAAGCCTATGATTCGCAAGGGCGTGTAATCCAGAAAATTTCGAGGAATTATGACGACTTTACATTTGAACTGGGAAACACTACCAGAGAAGAAATTACCTATAACTCCAACGGGGATGTTGTCCTAAATATAGCTTATGATGAAGCAGGTACAGTTATTGGAAAAATAGAGCACACTTATAATGTTGATAATTTATTGATACAAAGAAGCGAGTTCTCATGGAATTTTAACATTGAATCAATTAGCGAAGACCGTAGGTATACTTATAGTTATAATGTCGATGGTAAGTTGGAAGAAAGTAGCCTGACTTATTTCGTATCAAATATTTTGATAGGTGTATTCCAAGAAGAATATGTTTATAATGACACGGGACAGCTCATTGAAAATTATACATTTTTTTTAGATGAAACCGAAACGGTAACAGAAATTACCAGAACTGATTATTCTTACGATATTTATGGGAATATCAATCAAGAACTCAATTATGAACCGATAGATTCACTGAGCAGTGAATGGATAGTTAAAGACATATTAGGTTTTGTATTTGACGAAGATGGTAATCAGCTAGAATTTACTCTTTCTGTTTGGGATGAGAATCTCTCGGTATGGTATGTCAGATATAGAGATGTCTTTACTTACGATAGTAATGGATACCAAATTGATTATTTTAAGCAGGTCTGGAATGATAGTTTGATGATATTGTCAAATACAACAAAAGAAGAATATGAGCGAAATAGTATTGGTGATGTTGAAACTGCTTATTATTATACTTGGGATATTTTAAATGCCGAATGGGAGGTTTCAACAAGAAGAGAATATACTTATGATGCCTCAATTTTACCGGAACAACTAATCCTACCTGACGAACTTGGAGATTGGCATAATTTCAAAGGAAAAAGAGAAGAATTTGTCAATTATTTTTGGGATGACGATGAAGGGGTATGGTTACCTCATTTGCGAAATAGATACCACTATTCAGAACAAGATTTATCGACAAATGTATCCGATGTGTTTGAATCTGATATTTTGATTTATCCGAATCCAACCAGTAATTTTATTGTATTCGATGTTGAAAATATTGATACATATTCAAAAGTTCAACTTTTTGACATGCAAGGAAAAAATGTGTTGACGCGTACAATCTCGCCTAATAATAGATTGTATGTCAATTACTTAAGTTCGGGTGTATATCTTTATGAATTTCATAATGACGGTCAGGTTCATCGTGGAAAAATTGTTATTAATTAATTTAAAAATGTGTTTCATTGTATTTTTATAGATAAATTTTGTTGATTATATTTGAATGAAAAATACGAAATCATCAATAAAATTACTATGAAAAAAATCACCACATCCATATGCATTTTATTGGTTGCGCTTGTGCTTAATGCACAAAGTACTAAGCAAGTATTACACAGAGTTACGACAGAATATAATTCCGGCAAATCAAAAACCGAATATGTTTACGATGAATTTGGCAATGAAGAAAAACGTGAATATTCGACATGGAATAACGACTTAAACCGTTGGGAATCAAACAGCAAAACAGATAGAACTTATGATGCACTCGGCAATCTAACAAGCTATCAAAGTGCTTATTGGGATGATATTACGCTTCAATGGAAGTCAGATTATCGCTACGAATATTTTTGTAGATTTGGCGATCATATCTCCGATTCTAAGCGGTACAATTGGGATGAGGGTAATAATGAATGGTTATATTACAGGCATTGGTACAGAACGTATAATCCTGATGGTCAAATATTGGAAAATATTTACGAGTATCAAGTCGAAGGACCAATATCATGGAAGGACGAATATACCTACGATGAAAATAAAAATCTCCTACAAGAGGAAAGGTTACATTGGGATGATTATGAACAAAAATGGGAACCACAATACAGGTATACACACCTATATAATGTTGATAATCAGCGAGAAATAACACAATTTTACGACCTCAATTATGATGACCTTTGGGAACTGGTTCGTAAATATGAATACACTTATACGCCAAATGGTGAACAGGCTTCGCGTATTGAATATGACAGGGAAACCGGACAATGGTTGCCCGATACAAGAATCCTAAATGAATATGATGCTCAAGGGAATATGACACTGGATTTAAGGCAAGGATGGCAAGCAGATTTTGAAGATTGGGCAAATCTCCAAGCCGTAGAATACACCTATGACGCCGTCGGCAATCAACTCTCAACAATTGAGACGCGATGGAACTATAATACGCTCCTTTTTCAAGGCAGTTGGAAAGACGAATACCAATACGACCAAAACAATAACATCACACAATACACTTATGCTCAAGCTGCTATTCCCGGGCAATTCATTCCCTCAACGCGCTATACTTACACCTATGATTATGATTATACTCAGGAAGACCTTGTACAACCCTACAACATTACATTTAACAATAAAATTACGAGAATACTAAGAGAAAGCTGGAATGTAGACAATAATGAATGGCAGTTTGCCAATCAATCTAATTACGAATATACTTCCGAAGAAATTCGCACCTTACCTGTTTTGGATGTCAATTATGTCTGCTCAAATGTACATCCCAATCCTGCGACGGATTTCATTAATTTTCGGGTCGTTGGTGCTTCTACAGCTGTGCGTGTACGATTGTTTGATACCAATGGAAAATGGCTTGGCGAACAACTCTTGAATGACAATCATACCATATCCGTCAGTCACTTGCAGCGTGGCGTGTATTTTTATCAATTGCTGTATAATGGGATTCAGCGTAGCGGAAAATTTATGGTGAAATGATTTAAGTCGATAGTCAGTAGTCCATAGTCCATAGGAATACGCGAAATTAACTGTGAATCCGACGTTCATCTAGGGTATCCCTGTAAATTATTAAGAGGCTGACTACGTTGTAGTTAGCCTTA
>JAHDEO010000061.1:10878-21867 GCA_020628725.1 Saprospiraceae bacterium | reverse complement strand
AAATAAAAAACGGTCTACAGACCGTGCTACATTACCGAATTAATGTAAACTGTCCTTTGTACGGCAAAATTTCCCCTCCAATAAACTCAACCTGCACATAATACACATACACACCTGCCGGACTATCGCTACCGTTGTACTTGCCATCCCAACCATCTTCGGGATTGTTGAGTGTGGCTTCTGTTTTGTCGAATAAGAGTCCTCCCCATCGGTCATAAATTCTCACATGGGCAGATACTGCGCCCGAATCTCCATGCACCATAAATATGTCATTCGCTCCGTCACTGTTTGGTGTGAAGGCATTCGGAATAAATACTCGTTGTGTTTTGCGAACATTCACGCGGATATCATCGGTAGCCGTGCAGCCACTTGCATCGGTGACTAAGAGCGTGTAGTCAGTATCGTAAAGTGGCATAGCAAGCGGTGTCGGGCAATCTGTACAACTCAAAGTACTGTCAGGCGATTGAGTCGTCCATTGATACTCAAAAACACTAAATTGATTGAGTGTAGGAACGAGCATGATAGAATCACCATAAGCTAATTCAATATCTTCGCCCAAATCGACAGTGAGTTCAGGTAATGCATTGATTGTGAAGGCTTGAGTAGTCGTACATCCTTCGCTATCTTGAATGTAAAATTCGTAATCACCTGCTTCAAGGCGGATGAAAGTTGGACTATTTACATAGTTTTCGCCATCTAATGAATAGGTGTATGTGCCATTACCGTTTCCACCGGAAACGCTATCAATTGTCAGTGTACCAATATCATCTCCAAAACAATTAACATCTTCTGTATCAAAAGAATAAGCGATAGGATTGGGTTCATTGAGTGTTACACTGTCTACACGCATACAGCCATTAGCATCGGTGACAGTGACGTAATTTGTGCCTGCAATGAGACTTTCGGCGATATAAGTATCTTCACCGCTACTCCATGTATAAGCATAGATGGGCGTACCACCGTTGACTTGCAATTCGGCAGTACCATTGCTGTAGCCTCCGCATGTAGGGTCATTGGTGGTTTGGAAATTTATAACGAGTGGTGCAGTTGGTTCGCCAACCTCAACTTCGTAAGTAGCGACACAGCCTGTAGAACTTGTCACGCTAACAATATAACTGCCAGAGAGAAGATTCTGCGCGATATTTTCAACCTGTCCGTCTGACCATTCATAGGTGAAATTATCAACTCCGCCATCAGGAATCACCCATGCAAAGCCATCATTTTGACCAAAACAAGAAACAGGATTACTATCAGTTATAGCGGTAATAATTGGTGGTTCTTCAACAAAAAATGAATCGACTACGGTACAATTTTCAGCATCCATTACCGTGAGTGCATGACCTCCTGCGGCTAATTGAGTAGCAGTTTCCGTCATTTCACCCGAATCCCAGAAATAGGTGTAGATACCTGTTCCGCCCGTTACAATTGCGCTGGCTTCACCATCGCTATAGCCAAAACAACTCACTGAGTCCAAGACTGTCACAGTAGCATCGAGGTCCGTGTCATTGATGAGGCTAATGCCTGCTGTACCCTGACAACCATCTGCATCTGTGATAGTTACGGTATATTCACCAATATCTAATCCCGAAATAAATTCGGCATTGCTGCCTGTACTCCAAAGAAATTCATAAGGAGGCTGACCACCGCTTGTGACGGAAATGGAAGCTGTACCGTTTTCCATTCCACAATCTACCATTGTACCCGTAATATTGGATTCGATTGAAATAGATACATTGACTGTCGTGGAGTCAATAGCGGTGCAACCGTTACCATCAGTAACAGTTACGATGTATGTGCCCGCGCCTAAGTTTTCAATTTTATCGCCTGTATCACCTGTATTCCATTCAAAGTTATATGGAATCATACCGCCGTTAATCAGGGTACTTACCTCACCATCGCCCGAAGTCAGACAGGTAGATTCATTGCTCAATACATCTACTTCCAAGCCATTGGGACAGGGTATTGGGCAGATGACTTCCGCTACCCAACCTGCTGCTGCCTCTCCAAATGAATTGGATTCAAAAGCAACTGTAAGACAGTTACTTGGATTGGTAGAAGTGACCGTGCCGGGAGATGCCCCGCCCGTGTAGAAGTCGGACGAACCACTGGTGCCATCATTATCATATATGGTCATTATATCGCCGTCGAGAGCGAGCGAAAATTCGGTAAATTGAATCGTCACCGGACCGGCACCACCGCATATGACGACCGAATAATTTTCACTATTGCTATAGGAACCATCGGGACCTCCCGTGTCATAGAACATTTCTCCGCAAGTCGGTACTTCAATAACAGGCGTTACCTGTGTATCGCCGTATAAGATGGCGCAACCTCCCGGTGTATTAACTCCTGAAAGGGTGATTTCAGCATTATCGGGAAAGCCATCTACTGTGATAGTTGTCCAAAAACAAGTGTTTTGTCCTTCTTCCACAAAATAGCCTGCTCCTATATAGTCGTATGTCACCAAGCCACCGTCAAATGAGCCTGTCGCAGTATTTCCATTTAGGATATTTTCAATGGTGGTAGGCGCAAAACCGACAATATTGACATTTGATACACCTATGGAAAAGCCGTTTTCGGAGCCTGCGTCACCTATACAATTTTGAATATCAATCGTATACAATCCATCGCCTGTATACTGGATGTTGCCCGCTGTTTGGGTTGGTGTAGTATCACATGCCCATACATTTACGGGTGACAGTGAACATAAAATTATCGTAAAAAACAATACAGCACTAAGTAACGTGTTGATTGGTAAATTCTGCATTATAAGTTTGTGAGTTGCGGGGTACGGGTTGCGAGTTACGAGTTATTAACCCGTAAACTCGTAACTCGTAACCCGAATCATTTTACATTTCAAAAACTGCTATCTCTTTAAAAACTTTTTTACTGATTGTTGTTCGCCGTCATTAATAACGATAAAATAGATAGCTGTCTCCAAATTTGATACATCTATTAGCGTTTGATTGGAGCCGATATCGGGAGTAATTTGTTGTTCTTTTAAAATACGACCCATTACATCTATAAGTTGCACTTGAATGGTTTCTCTGTTATCAGGTACTTCAAATGAGACATAAATATTTTCGTGAGCCGGGTTGGGCGATATGTCTGTTAGTCCAAATTTAGACGGACAATTCTCAAAGTTGGATGTACAATCTTCCGGTTGAATTATAGAGACTATTGAATCTCCGGTCATCAACATAATCGTATCGACTGCAATGCAACCACTATTATCTTCAACGGTTACGGAGTAAGTACCTTCTCCCGGAATATCGGTATTATATGTATTCTCACCTGTACTCCAGTCGAATGTATACGGAATATCCCCCCCTGAAACGATGGCTTGTGCTTCTCCTTCACCGGAAAGCGGCAGATTGCCTGTGATATATACATCCAAGTCGTTACAGGGCATTGCTTCACATATGACCTCTGCTGCCCAACCCGATGCTTCTTCTCCAAATGAATTGGATTCAAAAGCGACCGTAAGGCAGTTGCTTGGATTGGTAGAAGTGACGATACTGGGACCATTCATTCCTGTATAAAAATTGGAAGATCCACTTGTCTGGTCATTATCATATATCGTCATAATATCGCCGTCCTCTGCCAACTGAAATTCTATAAAATTTAGCCTTACCGGACCTGAGCCTCCGCAAATAACAACATGATAATTCTCATTATTGCCATATGGACTATTAGCACCGCCTGTATCATAAAAAATATTGCCGCAAGCAGGTGTTTCAACAACAGGTGTTGTTTGTGTATCTCCATACAAAATAGAACAACCTCCGGGTGTATTAACCCCTGTAAACGTAATGGTAGCTTCCTCCGGGTAAGCATCTACTGTGATTGTAGAGGAAAAACATGAATTTTGTGCGGCTTCGACAAAATAGCCTAAGCCTATATAAATGTATTCGAGCATACCATTAGAAAGTGTACCGATTGCAATATTGTCATTGAACACATTTTGTATAGTGTCTGGTGAAAAACCGACAATATTGACATCAGATACACTTATGGTGAATCCACTTATTGACCCTGCATCACCGATACAGTTTTGGATATCAATAGAATACAAGCCTTCGCCTGCATATTGAATATTTTGAGCCATTTGGGTCGGGGTCGTGTCACATGCGAAGGAAGCAGAAAGAAATAAAAGCATCCCTATCGCAGTGGATAGAAAAAATCTGGTGTTAATCATAGTGAATTTGTTTTTGTGTTATTAATATGATTTTTTAGTATTGAATTCCCATTTTCTTTAAAGCATCTGCGAGTGGTCCGAGTCCTACTTCTGCTCTTCTCGCGTCTACATTTGCCTCATCCTGAATGGGATAGACATCGTTGATGCCTTTTTTCTCATTGAAAGCAATTTGTGTTCCGTATAGTTGCTTTTTGCCTTGATGCATCAGCACTTTGTCGTGGATGTATGCTACTTCCGGGGGATTGGCTTCGCCGTTTTCAGCAGCTTTTAGTAATACATCCAAGTGTGATTCAAGGCGTTCGCCGGGGGCATTTTTCATGATGGTGAGGGCTTGTTCGCAGGCGGTTTTACCGTACTTTTTACTGCTTATCCAACCTGCACTGCCCATCAAGGTCTCTAATTTTGTCATGTGTTCGACGTGCATCTTTTGTTGTTGCTCGTCCAATTCAAACAAAGCTTGTTCGTCGCCAAATTGGTCGGAAGCCTCGTCGATTTTGGCTTGCAGTTCTTGTTCTTTTTGGCGCATGTCCAGTAGGGCTTGGGTGGTGGGATTGTCCGAAGTCTCTGAAGTTATACGGTCATTTCCGGTGGTGGTTGTCGGTTTCTGGGTATTTGTGGTGGTAAAGCTATCGCAAGCAAAAAATGAAAGTGTCAATGCGAGTATAAATATCAAATTTTTCATTGTATAATTATTGAAAAGTCAGACCATGTTATTGTCAGACGCCAGAGGTCAGATGAAGAAAAATCTGACTTCTGACAGACCAGCGGTCTGTCTTCTGACTTCTTAATCTATCGCAAAGTTACAACTTTCATAGTTGGAAACCATACCACTATGTAAAGTCACGGGTTTTAGGGGTTTACCCGTATTTATGTTGGTGATTTATAGCAGGTTAAAAAAACATATGGTGCGTAGAAATATGCAAATTAAATTTGACAGTCCGGCTTTTTCTATCTATCTTAGTGTCACTAATAGTACAACCGATACCACACCAATTTAATTTCTTCACCTGTAAAAATGGAAACCATGAAGACTGTTGTTTGCTATTACCCCCTCCCCAAACACATTAACTTTAAAAACAATCTGCTATTACAATATCAGAGGAATATCTGTACTTGATATACCATCCTATCTTTTTCACCTTTAAATAGTTTTGCTTATGGAGAAAACCTTGTGTATCTATACGCATACGCGCATAGTCACACCACATCTATTAACCGAAAGACATGTACCAATAAAAACGCCGTGTACGCTCGTGGAAGGAGCAGCACACGGCTTAGTCACGCAGCTTTCAATGAAAGACTGCATTTCTACATAATTTTCAAATTTACGAAAAAATGAAAAATAAAACACGTTTCCAAACATCAATCCTTACTAAAAAGTTGTTGATTTTTTTGATGACTATCTTGTCCTACTTTTCGTTGTGGTCTCAAAATGGCTATTGCGGCTTCGATGATTATGTACAGGTACTCCTTGAAAAAGACGAAGGATATGCAGAGGCTTTAGCACAAGCCAATCAACAAATCACAGACGCCATCAACCAAAACCCTAATATAGGCGAACACGGATTTGTAATTCCGGTCGTCGTGCATATCATGCACAACGAGATGGAGGAAGATGTTAATGAAAACATACCCGACCAACAGGTATTTCGCGCAATAGACCTACTCAATGACCAATTCGCAGGCTTGGAAGGCAACGGACAGCCTATATTCAGTGCCGATACGGGTATTCGTTTCCAACTTGCTACTATTGACCCTGACTGCAATACTACGAATGGTATCGTGCGTGTGCCGACAGATGAGCCTTTTGGTTCTTCTGATGACGATGTGACAGATACCGACTTGAAAAACCAAAGTAGATGGCCCACTGAGAGTTATCTGAATATCTGGGTAGTTGAGGACATAATTTCCGGAGTTGACGGATATGTACCTGCTTTCCCTCCCAACTCTGCTACAGATGGTGTAGTAATCCGCCATAACAGATTCGGAGATAGCGGAACTGCTCAAAATCAATACGCGCCAACAACACTCGCTCATGAAGTAGGGCATTATTTGTCTCTAGTGCATTTATACGGACTTATTGCTGACGAGTGTGAGAGGTGCTATGTTGGTATTGACTGTCAACAGTATGGAGACTTTGTATGTGATACCGAACCTTGTGCTTCACCCTTTCCTGTGGGGCAAGGAGTAGACTGCACTCAAGCATATCCATCAGACTGTTTAGAACAATGTAATCCCAATGCAGGAGATTACGCCAAAGAGAGTTACATGACTCATTTTGCCGGCGAGTGCCGAACTGGCTTCTCTCCCGGACAAGCAACACGAATGTGTGCAGCCATAGAGACATTTCGCAAGGAATTGGTCTCTCTTTCCAGTGCTGTCCACACAGGTATCATTGATGAATCCATAGCTACTTATCAAGATCCCGATGTCTCGTCGAATACAACATGGAATCTGCCACCGGGAAATACCACAGGTGCCACCATTACCATAAACGGCAACCTGACCATCAAATCCGGCAAAACACTTACCGTAAGTCCGGGCGTAGTCGTCATATTTGGTCCGAACTCTAATGTCATCATAGAGCGCGGCGCACGGCTTATCATGAATGGCAGCACCTTTACCTCTCAATGTGGTGATACATGGCCCGGCATACAAGTGCGGGGACGTAGTAATCAAGGTCAACATAGTGGCAACCAAGGATATATATCCCTTGACAATGCCTCCATAGAACACGCCGATATTGGTATAATTACTGCAAACATAGATAGTCCTCGTGGTACCACAGGCGGTATCGTACAAGCCGAAAACAGTACCTTTCGCAACAATAGGGTGGATGTGGAATTTCGAGCGTATAGAAATAAACACTTTTTCACCGGAGATGAAATCGGTAATGCGTCACGATTTGAAAACAGTCGGTCTTTTATCACCGATAACTACCGCTTCCCCTTTGATGATACCGATAGTGGTATGCAGGGCTTTCTCAGATTGCGTGGCGTGCATGGTATTCCTATCAAAGGACATCACTTTGAAGACCAGCGTACTATACTTGGCGCCGAAAGACCCTCCGGAAAAATCGGCATAGAAAGTTTTAAAGCAGGCTTTTTGGTAGACCAGTGGTGTGAGGGTAATGTCTCGACAACTACACCGGCTAACTGCAATGGCAATCGCACGCAATTTATCAATTTGGGCTATGGTATTGCTGCCAATCTAAATAATTATCCACGTTTCGGTAGCAGCGGTATCAGTATCAATAGCTCTGATTTTGACTGCTGGCATGGCATACATGCACTTGGTATATCCGGCGGACCTACGGTGCAGTTGAATGAATTTAATGTCCGCGACCAAGAAGCCTCCCCTCTTGATGATGCTGACGGTGATGGAGAGCCCGACTGGGAAGTCGTTGCTCCCTATGGTCTTCATCTTGATAATTGTATTGGATATACCGTACAAAATAACAGTTTTACGTCGGATAATGTGGCTTACGGAAACAACTCTAGCGGCACTCAAACCGCAGGTATCGTCGTTAGAAATAATCATGGAGGTAGCGAAGAAATCTATAATAATACTTTTCACCGTATGACTGTTGGGTGTGGAGCTATCGCGCAGAACTGGGGAACAGATCCCTTATTAGGAGATATCGGCTTAGAATTTCGCTGCAATGATTTCACCGAATGTGGGCATGACATATTCGTATCACCCGAAGCTAACCCTAATCTAACTCCGGCAAACATTAACGGTATTATGCCTATGCAGTATCTACCCGGTAACCGCTTCAGTGTACCACCCAACTACCGCAATATTTACAAAGTATGGGGGCTTGAGACAATTACTTACAGTCACCACGACGATACAGTTGAACCACGTGTGGTACCTGAGCGCGTGTCGAACGTTACAGTAGAAGATGAGGAAGATGTATTTGACCTAAATAATGCCTGCCCCAATTTCCTACCACCGGACGGTGAGGAGGAATGGCGAACAGGCGGTGAAGCACTCACGATGCTTCGCAACATCAAAGAAGACCATAATCATCTGCTACAAACTACTCGCACAAACCTTCAAAATATGACAGATGATGGAAATACAGCATTACTATTGGTAGCGGTAAATCATCCGAATATACAGAGAAGTTTTCAAGCCTACACCAATATTATGAATCAAGCTCCCTTTACTTCCGATGAAGTACTTAAAGCCGTCAGCATAAAAGAAACAGGCTGGAGTAATGGCATGATACGTAATGTATTGGTCGCGCATCCACAGGCTGCCAAGTCCGGAACGATTCAAGAAAATCTGGATAGTCGCAGCAATCCACTACCGCCTTTTATGCGAAACCAGATTAATGTAGGTTTGAATACTATTGGTGAAAAAGAACAAATGGAAATAACCATCAACAGACACAGACGTGAGCGTAATCGTGCCATCAACCAAGCCATATCAGTACTTGCTACTGATACTCTTGACCACACTGTGGATATTATTGACTTACTTTCCAACACCGGAGATATCCAATACGAATACAGATTGGCAGAGGCTTATGATGCTATCGGAGATAGAGAAGAAGCTGAAAAAATACTCAATAATATTAACTTTGTTGGAATGTCAGAAGCAACTGCACAAGCACACACAGATTACATGAGTTTCCGACAACTCCAACAAACATGGGCAAACCAAGAAAAGAACCTTGCTGATTTACCCGAAGAGGATATAGCGCAATTACAAGATTATACACAGCGAGCAAATACTACCGCAGGAAGTGCTATTGCACTGCTCCGGCTCAATGGGATTCATACTTATAAAGAGCCTGTTTATTTTCCTGATGACATTGCACAACTTAGAGTCGCACAATATACAGAAGAAATCATCAATGAAAATCAGCTAGATATTTATCCGAATCCGGCTAATCAGTATGTAACTGTAGCGTATGCTATACCAGAGTTATCATCTACATCTTCACTAACCATTACAAATATAAATGGACAAATCGTATATCAAGAAAAACTTGCTTATCCGAAAGATGAACTGGTGATAATCACTGACAAATTCCCACCGGGGCAATACTTCTGCACACTCAGCGATACTACAAATGCCTTAAAAACAGAAAAATTTATTCTTATCAAGTAAGATATTATTTGCTCATTCCCGACCATAGTTTTTCTGTGGTCGGGTTATTTTATTTCTATGAAACACATATACATTGTTTTATTTTTTATATTTTTCATATATGGATTTACCGATGGACAGTCACGATTTTTTACATTTACAGAAGGATGGAAGACCTCCTCTGCCTTAGAGTTTGATGATTACTATACCATAATAGGAACAGGTGCGATTGATGGTAATAATTACATCGTCACTACAAATCTCAGTAAAATCGGAGAGCATATTGATACTTCCACTATAGTTGTCACCAATGCTATCTCAAGTTCAGTGAGAAATCAACAAGCATTAAGCTGTGATGGTCAGCGAAAAGTAATGGGCATCACCGTAATCAACGAGTCAGAATCAATTATTAAAGCAAGGAGATTATTACTGAATAATGACCTTACCATAGTCACCGACAGTTCTTGGCAGTATGTCTCTCCTGAAGGTGAGCAGTCTATAATGGTAGTCACCCGCCAAGAAAAAGCCAATACCATTATACACGGACTCAACTACTACACCGGCAACACTATCAACTCCACGCTACTCTCCACCGATACGCTCGGCAATGTCATTTGGGAAAGTAACTTTTCTTGTGGCGGCAACTCCTGTTGGATGATACCGCACCACATCCATCCGGCGCATGATGGAGGTTATATTTTTACCCATACCGAGGAAAGAAACAGTAATAACGGTCCGAGTATTGACGACCACGACGTAGCTAACATCATCAAAACAGACAGCCTCGGGGTAGAGCAATGGCGCATACATCCCGGTGGAGAGGGTAATCCTTACACTTCAAATCGTATCGTCTTACAACCTACCGACGATGGCAATTACCTCTGTGTTTGGGCAGATAACTGGATGAAGACCACTAATGTTGGTCACTACAACCCGAATCCAGATGCTACGATGTGGCTGGCTAAAATAAGCCCTGACGGTAATAAGATTTGGGAGAAAACCCTCCAAGAACAGATAGACAACTGGAATGTAGATGCTACCGGATATATTATGACACAGATGCTAAGAGCATCTGATAATAACTTCGTCATCGCGGGAGCTGATAAGCTATTTAAAATCAGTCAGGAAGGGGATATTATCTGGGCAAGACATTATAATCCACTGAATTTGGAGTTTAGTTATGAGCAAATTTATTTTTATCGAATATACGGTATTAATGAAACCTTAGATGGAGGATTTATCATGACAGGAGAATTTGAAGCACGAGCGGGTACAGATTTCCCCGAGTTTCTTCAAACGGGCTTCGCACTTAAAGTAGATGAGTACGGTTGCTTAGAAGCAGGCTGTCAGGAGGATGACCCTGTAGTCAGTGTGGAGGAAGTCGGGGAAGCGTCTACCAAGCTATCTATCTACCCCAATCCGACAAGTCAAGACATCATCATCAACTATCAACTCCCACACACACCTGATCGACTCACGCTCTCCATCCACAATATCATGGGCAAGGCGATACACACGCAAACACTACCTATATATGAGGGCAATGTGCGTATTGAGTTAAGTGAAAATCTTCCGGCAGGGACATATTTTTGTCATTTGGCAGGAGATGGGCAAGTCATTGGTGTTGAACGGTTTGATTTGGTGCGTTAAAATATACATTGGTAGAAACATAGGGGCAGGGCATGCCTTGC
>JAHDEO010000061.1:0-10868 GCA_020628725.1 Saprospiraceae bacterium | reverse complement strand
AAAAAGCAGACATTTTTGAAATGCCTGCTTTTATATGTATCGTGTTTTTATATTGAAAATGCTTGCAATGAGTGAGTTCTTACATTCAAAATTAACTCATTCAGCATTCAAAATTAAATCAATTATCTCATCAAAAATACATCGCCCGTCAATTGTATCGGGTCATTATTAAATCGGTCAATGACGATGTAATACGTATACACATCCTCTTCCTGTTCTTCGCCTCTGAATGTGCCATCCCAACGTCCGGCAGCATTATCATGTACCAATTCTCCCCAACGATTGAAGATTTTGAATGTGCTTACATTCGCCGAAACACTTTCCGGTACGCCGAATGAATCATTCAGGTTGTCGCCATTTGGTGAGAAGACATTGGCAATCTCAGGCACTTCGATGTCGCGGATAGTTACGATAATTTCATCGGTAACTGTGCAGCCTTCTGATGTAACAGTAAGCGTGTAAACGATAGTACCAATTTCATTTGCGGTGGCATTAAATGCCGGACCTGTGAAGGTAAAGCCATTATCGCCTGACCAACTATACGTCTCATTCGCTGTACCATCAGAGACACCAATCACACTGTAATTCGTACCAACTTGTACCTCTTGGTCATCCCCTGCATCTACGGTGAATGGATTGACTTCGAGTATCGTCTGTGTAGCTGTACCTGTACAACCGGCTGCATCTGTGACGGTGACGTTGTAGATACCCGCTTCATCCGCTGAGACGGTAGAGGCGGTTTCGCCTGTTGACCATTCGTAGGCGGCAAATTCTCCGGCATATAAATCGACACTTTCTCCCGGACAGATAGTTGGTGAACCATCTAAGATGATGTCCGGTGTCAAGTCAGCCGTTTGTGCGATAGTTGCAGTGGTCGTCGTTTCACAACCAAAAAAGTCGCTAATAACAAGGTCATAAACACCTGCGGCGAGGTCTTCAAAGAGATTCGCCCCTTGGAAAGTCATACCGCCGTCGATACTGTATTGGTAGGGCGTTGTACCGCCGTTTGCAGTGATTTCGATAGTACCGTCAGATTCGCCGCAATTGGTAGATGTTGCCGCTACATTCTCAATGATAGGCAAGCCCGATGAGGTAATATTCAAAGTTTGTGTGGCTTCACAGCCGTTTACATCTTGCACGACAATATTGTACGCGCCGGGTATGAGTCCACTGAAAATATTACTGCTTTGGAAATTTTGCCCATTATCAATACTATAATTATATGGCATCGCACCACCACTTACAACGACGGTAATTTGCCCATTGCCACCATCACAAAGCGCGTCATCAATTTGTATATCATCAATCAAAACCATACCTGCATCCACAATAGATACTTGGTCAAATACCTCACAACCTGCACCATCTTGTACTACGACATCATATGTATCACTACCAAGCCCTGTGAAGGTAGCAGCCGTTTGGAAAGTCGTGCCGCCATCGACACTGTACATATATGGCGTCGTACCTGCTGTTACGGTAATGGAAATCATACCATCCGCTTCACCGCAAGAGGCATTGGTGACGTCTATATCGGTAATTTCGGGAGCGTTTGCGCTGTTGAGGGTGACTTGGTCGGTGGTTTCACATCCGTCAGCATCTACGATGACGATATTGTAAATACCGCCGCCCAATCCGCTAAAGGTATTGGAGGCTTGGAAGGTCGTACCGCCGTCGATACTGTATTCGTATGGAGGAGAAACTTCATTTACCGTGATTTCAATGACACCATCTGTTGCGCCACAATTGGCATCGGTAATATTGAGATTGGTAATTTCCGGTTCATCCGATGGACCCAATACCTCAACTACCTGAATATCCACACAACCACTCGCATCACGAATGACAACATTATATATTCCGGCAGATAAATCAGCAAAATCATTATCAAATTGATAAGACATACCATTGCTGATACTGTATTCGTATGGTTCTGTACCGCCATTTATCGTGATAGAAATTGTACCATCATTACCATTACAATCAGTAATATCGGTAGTAGCTACATCTGCAATGACGGGCGCACCATCTGTAGTGAGTTCTACATCCATAATGACTTCACAACCTTCTGCATCGCGCACGACTACGGTGTATATTTGTGCAGGTAAATTAGAAAATACCGCACCATCTTGGAAATTAACGCCATCCAAACTGTATTCATATGGTGTCGTTCCACTTTCTACAGTAATATTAATACTACCATTTAAATCGCCACAAGTCGGATTGGTGAGTTGTACATCTGTGAGAACGGGGGCTCCGAGTTGAGTGAGAATGACAGGTGCAGTAATTTGACAACCTACAAAATCTTCTACGACAATATTATAGGAGCCACCATCAAGATTTTCAAAGATATTGCTGCCTTGAAATGTTACGCCATTATCAATACTATATTCAAAGTTAGGCGTGCCTTCGCTCACGAGAATTTCGATTGAACCATTATTTTCGCCACAAGCGGGGTCTATAATATTGATGCCATCAAAAACAGGCGCAAACGGTTCGTCCAATACCACAATAACCGTATCGAAGCAACTCAAAGCATCTTGTACAACGATGTTGTATGTGTTACCGCCCAAATTATCAAATGCGGGAGAATTTTGATAATCCATACCGTTGTTGATACTGTATTCAAGTGGTGGTGTACCGCCATTTGCAACTATCAAAATAGCACCATCAAAAGTACCGCAAGAAGAAGGGTCTGTTTCTGCGACAATATTGATAGAAGGTGCTTCACCGCCCTCGATGAGGACTTGTGAAGTTGCATTACATCCGGCAGCATCTTGTACGATAACATCGTATGTACCACTTGGAAGGTCGTCGAAAGTAGCACTTGTTTGGAAAGTCGTACCGCCATCAACGCTGTATTCATAAGGTGGTGTACCGCCGCTTGCTGTAACGAAAATTGTCCCATCTGCCAAATCACAGGAAGCATTGATAGCTTGGACATTATCAATCGTTGGGCTATTGCCGAGTAGCACCGTTGCTGTAGTCGTACCTGTACATCCGAGTGCATCTTGTATCACAACATTGTATGTGCCTTGCGGCAAATCTGCAAATATATCAGAGGTTTGGAAGGTCACGCCACCATCAACACTATATTGATAAGGAGGCATACCACCTGTACCCGTTACGCTGATTTCACCGCCTGTTCCGCCGTCGCAATTGCCACTGACAGTTTGTGCAGTTGCTATGGGCATTTCGGGGGCATCTACTGTGATTTGTGCTGTTTGCGAACAACCGTCCGCATCTGCTACGGTAACATTATAAACGCCATCTGCCAAGCCTGTAGGATTGGCGGTATCGCCAATATTAGGCGCGTCCCATGTGTAGGTGTATGGTTCGAGTCCATCGGTGACGGTGAGTTGGATTTCACCGCCATTACCCATACAATCGGGTGGTGTAATTGTGCTGCTGATTGTAGGTGGCACACATACTTCACAAGAAATCAAACCGAGTGAGAAGACCACATCTTCCTCGCAAGCGGAACTGCCCCAAGAGCCTGTTTCGCTATCTCCATAAGTTTCGACGACCATATTGAGTGCGCCGGGTTCGTCAGTACAATCTTGACTGACAGCGATTGACCAGCAAAATTCCCACATACCATACGCACCTGAGCAGTTGTCGCCATAATTATTTTCGCCATTACCATCCAGAGGACCACCCAAGTCAGAATCATACACAAAGCCCGGACCGACTGTACCCACATTGGATGCGGCATAACTCGTACCTGTGATACTTTCCTGCCAGAGCCATTCACCTGCCAAATCACATGAATTGGCAAACACGGTAGGTGTAAGTGTATTTACATCCCAACCGGGACCAAACTCAGGCACAACGGCATGGAACCAGTTGGATGCCGTTTGATTCCATTCTGTTACAGTTAAGCAGAATGTTACGGTATCGCCCGGTGGATAGGAATTATTTACGGGGGTAGGTTCGGCAGTAAGTCCGGCAGTGATGACGCAGAAATCACAATTATTTGAACTTTCTATAGTCAAATTAATCATACCCTGGTCATTTTCATCTCCACCTGAAATTTGTACATAATAAGTAGAATCAGGTTGGATGCCTACGGCAAATAAATCTACATTACCCGTTTCACTATTATTACAGCCTAATGGCAATAAATTACCGCAGCCATTACCTTGATACAAGCCTACGCTTGCTGCGTTCAGTTCACTTTGAATGTCAATGGTTAATTGATTAGAAGAAGCGACGAAACTGTACCATACATCGGCAGCAGGACTTGGAACGTCTCCGCCATCATCACAGCCGACTTGCCCTTCAAAATCGGGTTCAGCCGTTGCACCAATGTTGTCAATACAGAAAACCTGTACAGCAGGAGCAGAGCCGGGACATGGCGTAGGTGAGTTCAATGTACCCAAATCACAAGCATCGCTGCAATCATCAGGAAAATCACAAGTTGGTGTTTCCCCAAGACAAGGCGGAATAGTACCACATTCTACACATAAAATATCAGCTACCCAACCCGGATCGGTGACACTTCCATCTGAGTCGAAAAGTACTGTCAAACAACCGCCACTTGCGATGACGACACCGGGAGAGTTGATGTCTGTATATTCGCCGATGAGCGGCGCGTTAGTATCATCGCCATCATAAATAAATAAATCGTCGAAGCCGTTTTCTATTTCAAAAGAAAGGAAATTGAGTAATACACACGAGGTATCGCCGGGTTCGGGACAGATGGTAGTGGAGATGAGTTCGCCATTGCCATAATCACCCGCAGGTCCACCTGTATCAGTGAATGTACTATCTGCACAAGTCAAATCAAATTCAATCGGTACATCGCAATTTATAGAACTTTCTATTTCGAGGTTGATTTCGCCAACGTCACTCTCGTCTCCACCTGAAATTTGAATGTGATAAGTACCGCCAAATTGTATACCCGTAAGGAATAGAACGGCATTGCCATTTTCACTGCTAAAACAGTCTACGGGTGTAAGCACATCACAAGCATCGCCTTCGTATACGCCTACATTGACATTCATTAATTCACTCTGAACGGTGATATTTAATTCATTAGAAGAAGCTACAAAGCTGTGCCATACATCAGCAGCAGGATTTGCCATAGAATCACCGATGACGCAATCCGTTTGAGCGATATAAGGCATCGCCGCAGTAGCGTCTACATTACTCAAACAAAATGTCTGAGAAACAGGCGTGCTAAACGGACATGGTGAAGGCGAATTGAGTGTGTCAAGACTACAAGCAATTTCGCAATTATCGGGTAAGTCGCATTCAGGAGTGAAGCCCAAACAAGGCGGAATAGTACCGCATTCTACACACAAAATATCAGCTACCCAACCCGGATCAGTCACACTTCCATCGGACTGGAAGATTACCGTAAGGCAGCTATCCGAAGCAACGACAACTCCCGGTGAATCGGTATCTGTAAATTCGCCGATAAGCGGTGCGTTGTCATCTTCACCATCGTAAATGTATAGGTCATCAAAGCCGTTTTCTATTTCAAAAGAAAGGAAATTTAATAATACACACTGATTGACACTATCCGGTTGAGGGCAAATAGTCGTTTGAATATTTTCTCCATTTTGATAATCATCATTTTCTCCACCTGAATCCGTAAACACGCCATCGCCACAATCCAACATGAATATAATCGGTATATCGCAGTTGGTGGATGTAGTGATGTCCATGTTAATTTCGCCCATATCATTTGCATCTGCGCCTGAGATTTGGAGGAAATAAGTATCGCCCGGTTGTATGCCTTCTGCAAATAGAGTGACACCGCCATCTGTGCTATTATTGCAAGCTATAGGGACGAGCGTTTCGCAAGAAGTTCCGGCTTGATAAAGCGCGACACTTGCGGCACTTAGAAAGCTGGTGATGCTGATAGTCAATTCATTAGAGGAAGCTTGGAAACTATGCCAAATATCTGCCGCACCATCGGGCATGTCATTGCCATCCATACAATCGGCTTGAGCGATGTAAGGCGTGGCGGGTGTTGCACCCGTATTATCCAAACAAAATGATTGTAAAACAGGAGTACTAAACGGACAAGGAGTAGGTGAGTCAAGTATTCCCAAATCGCAAGCAATATCGCAAGCATCGGGCAAATCACAGGTAGGCGTAGTGCCTACACAAGGCGGCGGTGTGCCGCAAGGCAAACAAGTGATGTCGGCTACCCAACCCGGATCGGTGACACTTCCATCGGAATCAAAGACGACGGTAATACAACTATCGGAGGAAAACACCAACCCCGGACCGTCTGTACCGGTATAAGAGCCGATGAGCGTACCCGCAGCCTCCGGGCTATCGTATATGGTAAGGTCATCAAAGAAATTTTCAACTTCAAATTCCGTAAAATTAACATATACACACTGCCCTGTACTATCAGGATGTGGACAGATGATGGTGGTGATTTCTTCACCGTTGCTATAATCGCCATTTGCTCCACCACTGTCGTAGAATGTACCCGAACAAGTCTGGAAATCAGGCGGTGGAGTAGGACAGCCCAGAGCGCATGACCAAGTCAATTCAAATCCGGCACGTTGGACACCACCATCGGACGAGAAAGTCAGTGTAACACAGCCTGTAGTCGGAATATTATAAAATTCATTTTCCGCCATACCGTCGATACTTGCAATTAGAGGTGCGTTAGAATCCGCACCATCGTAAATAGACAAATTATCGAAAATCGGTTCAATATCGTAGCTCACCAAATTAAGTGAAATGCACCCATGCGGCTCACTCGGACAAATGGAATATTCAAATGATTCAAAGGCCCCGTAGTTATTATCCGGTCCGCCTGTGTCGTAGAGTACACCGCTACAGTCATCTACGGTAGCATTGGAAATAATATCAGATGAGAATTCGTCGATACACAACTGAAATGTACCATCGCTACCTGTGGTAGCAGCATTGATACGGATGTAGTAAGTCTCCGACGGATCGAGTGCCAACACATCCAGCGTTACATTATTCGTACCTGCGCCTGCTTGTGTACAGGTCAATTCGGCAAAGCCGCTACAATCTCCACGATACACAGCCACTTGTGGTTGCTCCATCGTCGTACCTACCACATCAATTGTCACGTCGATGATACTTGCAGTCGTTGAAAAGGTGAACCACACGTCATTTTGGTCCCCATCCCAAGCAGGAAAACACAATATCGGAATTCCGAATCCTGTACTTGTCGTGGCATCCACGGTGGTGAATTCTTCCGCGCCCGAACAGTACGCCTCGATAGAAGGAATATTGATGGCATCAACACATTCATCATTGGTGGGTTGACTGAACAGGTTGGAGCTGACCATCAAAATAGTCAAAATAAGTATCGTTGCAATTCTCATAATGGATTAAATTCGAGTTTATCCCGATATTGGTACGGAAAAGTTTAAACTAAATTCAAATGAAAATTAATCTTACATTTGAATTTCATTTTTCATTTAAACTTAAATAAACTGATAATCAGGTGTTTGGATTGAAAAAACGCTCGTCTCTCGTTTCTTGTCTACTGTTTCATTCAAATTATTCGACCAAAATAATTCATTTTAAATGATTAAAAAAGAAATGAGCGTAATTTTGTGGACGGTAGACGGTGGACGGTGAACGGTAGACGGTGGATGATAGGCGGTTTACAATATTTTTTTATTTGAAAAATCCCAAGACAATCTGTATTTTCGCAACTCACGACCTATAATAAAAATTATTATGCGAGAGATACCTTCTATCCTATTATTAATGAGTATTGCAAATGTTTTACTTGCTCAAAATCTGAATGTTGAATTATTGGATGTGGCAGATCGCGGTGACCAACGATATTCCGGCTCATGGACGTATGTAGCACCTGATGGAGCAGAGTATGGGCTTGTAGGGGCATACACGGGCTTGGCAGCTTACAGTATTGATGAAGTACCGATTACAGAGGTGGGGTTTGTGCCCGGTCCCGGCTCCAATTGGCGAGAAATAACCGTCGTAAAAGACCACGCTTACGTAACAACGGAAGGTACGGGAGCAGGGCAAGGACTTCAAGTCATCAGCCTTGAATATTTACCGGATAGCTTGCATTTGGTAAGGACATATGAGAATTTCTTCTTTCGCGCACATATCCTTCAAAGTGACGTGTACAATCCAGATTCTACGTACATCTATGTCAATGGTGCGACTGCCTTGGGCACGCCCGAACCGGAGGGCGTGATTATTTTTGATGTATCAAATCCTGCTGATATTCAGGTTGTTGGCGGCTATCATCCCTATTATATCCATGATTGTCATGTGAGAGGGGACAGGTTGTATGCTTCGGCTATTTTTGAAGGGACATTGGACATCGTAGATATTTCGGATAAGTCGAATCCGCAATTGATTGAGCGAATTAGTTACGGAAATGCTTTTACACATAGCTCGTGGACTTCGCCTGATAATAACTACCTGTATGTATGCGACGAAGTGGATGGTTTGCCCATGCGAACCTTCGACATTTCGGATGTAGATAATGTCACAGAAATTACTCAGGCTCAATACACTGCCAACTCCGCCGCGCTTGTACACAACCCCTATGTGCGTGGAGATTTTCTATTTGCTTCGCATAATACTGAGGGCTTGCGCGTGCTGGATATTAGTCGCCCTGATGTACCCGTGGAGGTCGGTTTTTATGACACCTACTCAGGGTCAAGCGGAGGTTTCAAGGGCTTGTGGTCAGCTTGTCCTTTCCTGCCATCAGGGAAAATCATTGGTGGTGATCGCAACGAGGGTTTGTATGTATGGGAATTTAATGATGCCGAAGCAGGGCATATTTATGGTATCGTGCGGGACTCTATTTCAGGGGAGGCACTTTTTGCAGCTTCGGTAACATTGACGAATACGATTCAAACAGATTTTGAAGGAAAATATGCGACAGGAGCTTTGCCGGGAACATATTCGATGACCTTTGCACAGGTAGGTTACGCTTCAAAAACCATTGATGATATTACGCTTCAAGCTAATGATAGTCTTTGGATTGAGGTGGAACTTGCGCCTTCGATGGTTAATATGAATACACCTTTATACGCAGATTTGATGGAGGTTTTTCCTAATCCATTCAAAGATAATATTACAGTCGATATTTCTCAATTGCCTGTACGCGCAGAGCGATTTGTATTATATGATTTAAATGGAAAAACAATCAGAGAATTTATTTTAAATAATTCATTATCAAATCAATATAATGTGAGCGAATTGGATGCAGGTATTTATTTTTATGAAATTTTAAATGAGCATAATGAGGTAATTGGAAATGGGAAATTGGTGAAGTAAGTCAACGGTCAGTCAGTCCACAGTCCGCCGCTTTAACGTGAAACGACTTGCGTATTAGCGGCGGACTGCGGACTGAAAAACTGTGGACTGTACGCAGTACTGAATCCATTTCACCCCATTTTCCTCAAAATAATGCTCGAAAGTCATCCCGATTTTCTTCAATACATGGATAGAAGCGTGATTGTCACACATAGCGCGTCCTACTATTTTTTTTAAGTGTAAATGTTCGAATCCGTAGGTGAGACAAGCACGAGCGGCTTCGGTGGCATAGCCTTTATTCCAATGTTCGCGCATGAAACGAAAACCGATGTCGGTTTCATCTTTTTCGGGTGAATATTTTAATCCACACCAACCGATATATTCCTGATTTTCAGTAATTAAAGCCGTCCACCTGCCATAACCGTATTGGGTGTAGGCATCATAATTTTGGATAAATTGGAGAGCTTCTTCTACCGATTGAAAAGGAACATCTCCTGTGTATTTCATCACTTCGGGGTCAGCATTTAGGTGGTAGAAATGTGGAGCATCAGAATCGTTAAATTCGCGGAGGGTGAGGCGTTCAGTCAACAAATGAGTAAATGAGTGCATGAATGTAATTCAAAATATTTTTGGCTAAAAAAGTCCGCAGTTTATCAGTCCGCAGTCCGCTGCCAAACGTAAAACACGCTCGCGTCCGACTGCGAACTCCGGTCTGATAGCTGCGGACGATGTTGCTGCATAACATCAGTTATTGAATTAAACAAAATCACAAAAAAATGTTTCTTACATTAGAAATTTCGCACAAAGGGTATCAAAATTTTCAATAATTTCATTTTTGCTTAAAATTGGCTTAATTTTAGGGCTGAATTTTAGGAACGTTCAAATGATAAATCACGATTTGGACGGCTTCTTTTGCACCTATTTTTCCTCTTGAAAACAGTTATTTATCCAGATAAACGCCCGTTTCCAATAGAAAAAATAGGTGCAAAATAATCTCATCGAAATCGTGATTTATCATTTGAACGTTCCTTAGCTATGAACAACGAAGAAATTAAGATTCTCGTGGTGGATGATGAACCGGATATTCTGGAGTTCATCAGCTATAATCTCAGTAAAGAGGGTTACGATGTAACGACGGCACGCAATGGCAGAGAAGCTATTGATCTGGCGAAGCGCGACCATCCTGCTTTGATTATTCTTGATATTATGATGCCGGAATTGGATGGGGTAGAGGTGTGCCGACAACTGCGGGCGGCTTCGGAGTTTGAAAACACACTCATTGCTTTCTTAACGGCTCGGAACGAGGATTACTCACAAATTGCAGGTTTGGAATCAGGTGGCGATGATTATATCACTAAGCCGATTCGTCCGCGTGTATTGGTAAGTCGTATCAAGGCATTGCTGCGGCGTAGTCCACGTAATAAAGACGAACAACCCGATAGAGTCATCAAGGTACATGACCTACACATCGACAAAGACAAAGTAATGGTTTTCAGAGGAAGCGAAGGCATTACGTTGGCTAAGAAGGAGTTTGAATTGCTGTATCTGTTGGCATCAAAGCCGGGACGGGTATTCACAAGAGAGGAAATTTTCAATCATATCTGGGGAACTGATGTCAT
>JAHDEO010000598.1 GCA_020628725.1 Saprospiraceae bacterium | reverse complement strand
ACAAAACTAAGCAAACGTTTTTTGAACCACTAAGGACACAAAGGACACGAAAACTGAACGAATGTGAAAGCAAACTAAGTTTAACTAAAAATTTCATTATCAGTATTTTATAAGGTTTTTAGTGACCTCTGCGTTAATTTGGTCTTCGTGTTTTTAGTGTCCTTAGTGGTTCAAAATTGTACGATTAGTTTTGTCCACCTACTTATCGGAAAAGTCTAAATGACTTGTTTGTACGCTCGTGTTAGTTCCTTTTTCAAACCGCAAAGTAACAAAAAACTAAGTAATTATGTTGTTTTATTACCTCATAATTACGACATATTTCATGTATTCGACATTCTACTTAATTGCAAAAATGCTACACCCAAACACTCAATAATATCACTTGCAATCAAGCTTTCCTGACCGATTTTCTCTGCCGCCAAATCACCCGCTAAACCATGCAAATACACTCCCAAAATCGCAGCTTCCTCTGACGAATATCCTCGTGCCAATAAGCTCGTTATGACACCCGTCAATACATCGCCACTGCCCGCGGTTGCCATACCCGGATTACCGGTTGAGTTGAAAAAACGCTTGCCTTCGGGAGTTGTGATACAAGTATTGGCGCCTTTTAAGACAATGTAAATCTCATACTTTTTTGACATGTCTACTTGAGTTTCATGTCGCTCAAAATCATGGAGTTGTCCATTAAAAAGTCGCTCAAATTCCTTTGGGTGTGGTGTCAGAATACTGCCTTTGGGAATATAATTCAACAGTACCTTACGCTCCGAAATCAAATTAAGCGCGTCAGCATCAATGACCATTGGCTTTTTAGAATCGCGCAACAGTTTTTCAAGTGCATCAGCAGTATTTTCATGGTCGCTCAAACCACAGCCAATCCCTATAGCATTGTATTTTTTTAACTTAGGAACTTTAGAAAAATGACTTTGCGGGTCACGGCTGTACATGGCTTCGGGAAGTGTGGAAAGCAACGAACTTTCAAGTGCTTCGGGACTATGCACGGTCAATAAACCCACACCGCTACGCAGACATGCCCGCGCAGCAAGCACTGCAGCACCCAACATTCCACGAGAACCCACAACGAGCAGCGCATGACCAAACTTTCCCTTATGGTCATACTTATTTCTTTTTTTGATAATGTTTTGAATAAAACCTACATCAATGTAGTGAGAATATGTCTCCGCTGCCGCCATTTTTTGCGACTGCAAACCTCTCGGCACAGCTGCCCATGTACCTACACGCGCGTGATTTTCGGGAAACATAAATGCTAATTTAGGCACCTCAAAACAACAAGTTTGTTCAGCGTGAATGCAAGTCCCATACGTATGTTTATCTGCAAAAAGCCCTGAAGGAATATCAATGCTGATTCGCGTAATATTTTGATTATTAATGTATTGAATGAAATATTGTAAAAACCCCTCGGTAGGACGCGTCAAGCCCGACCCCAAAATCGCATCTATCAAAATCGTATCTTCGGCAAAAACTGGAAGCGGCATATCCCCATTAATAAAATGAATCGGTACATTGGTTCTTCTTTTCAATCGTCTTAGATTGGCGTCAAAATCTGTACTTGTTTTTCCCGAAAATAAAAACAAAGATACCTCTACCTTATAATACAACTCATCGAGTAGGCGAGCAACAGCCAAGCCATCACCGCCATTATTGCCGGGACCGCATATGATGTGAATCGGGCGCAAAACATTATACTGTGCCGTAAACCATTCGGTAAATGCAACTGAAGCCCGTTCCATCAATTCAATGGAATCAATCGGTTCTTGTGCTATCGTGTAAGCATCCAGTTCGCGGATTTGTGTGGTGGTTAATATTTTCATAATATATTGGTAGCGCGGACTTCCAGTCCGCGTCGCGTTAATTTAGTTTTGCATACGCGAGGAACGGGCTGGAAGCACCGTTCTACGATTTCACAACATCGACCAAGGCAATCCGATTATTAGAAATAGCAATACGTTTAATATTCGTAATGCCATAATCACTAAAATCAGCTACTTCGCGCCAATCATTATCGAGGCTCGCTTTGAAACGATACAATTTGCTACCTTTTGCCATATATAATGTACCATCTTGTGTCCATGCAAAATCCTCGCATTCGGGCAAAGTTTTTACGATGGGACGAATCGCAAAATTACGTGGATTGACGGATTTGATATACCAGCCTTCGAGTTCACTTTTATGCACGAAAGTTAGATTTCCGTCGGGATTCATTCGCAGACAACGCCCAATGTCTGAACGCACCTGTCGCACATCGCCACTTTCTGTATCAACGACGTATAAAGTATGCGGTTCACCGACGATAAATAGCGCAATTGTTGACTCATTTATCCACTCATGATAACCAATTTGAGCGATACTGTCAAGCATCAATTCCGCTTCGCCGCCCATCATTGGGACGCGCCAAAGTTGTTGATTATCATTGCCATCGGCAGATACGCGCACTACAGAGATGTGCTGTCCGTCGGGCATTGGGGTGGGGGAGTACTCGCTTTCAGCCGTATTGGTGATTTGAGTTTGCATTCGGCGGTCAAGATTGAAGCGGTAAATGTCGGTCTGTTTATCATCTCTTTGAGAAGTGATATATAGTTGTCCGCGTATAAATTGTGGCTGATTATTATAACCATTTAAATTATTTCCGTTAATAAATTTGGGTTTTGTAAAACGATAAATGTCTCTAATGGCAGAAGCTTCCATGTCAAAGACATAAATATTTGTCTCCGGCAATTGAGCAAAAATTGACGTAGAAATAAGTGCAAAAAATAAAGTCAGTATGTATTTCATTTTATTTAAATTCGTTTAAAGTGTTCAAAAATGGATAGGATTCCAAATATAGTAAATTTTATGCGTTTTGATAATATTAAAAAGTTTTACTCATCTCAATCTACTTAAAATCAGTTATGAATGATTAGGTTTAATGTGTATTTAATGTTTTAATAAATTGAAAATGAGCATTATGTATTGTTTTGCGTAAAATTAACTTACACTAAGGTATTTAAATTTAACATATCTTTATTCGTTTCTGATTGATTTGTAAATTATTGTACGAAATTATAAGAAATTCTTGATTTTAGAAAAAATTAACATTTACAACCTTGCAATATACTGAAAATGCATGTATTTTTATAAAAAAATAGATAGTGACCCCCGCACACAACCTCTGTCTAAACCATGAAACGGAAACATCGGAGAGCCCCTAATACATACACACTACGACACTAATACATTTTACTACTTATACTACCACTCTACTACACTTAATGAAAAATGTAGCATCATTTGGGTGCTAAATGACATTTCTATGTCATATGACAAGATTCAAATTGTAAATCCAAAGTTCTGATTGTAGTATTTCATATCTGCTTTCAAATACTGGAGTTTATTGTACAGGGTTTTGTGATTTTTGATATAAGTGCTTGCAACTTATGTGTTCTCCTAAACGTCTCTAAAATTAAATTGAAAAATTTAACAAAAAAAAGACATTTAAAATTTGGGTAATTAATTAAAAATACAGATTTATTTTTTAGTTCTTTTCTTGGAAGAGAATTTTTCCC
>JAHDEO010000060.1:13688-22044 GCA_020628725.1 Saprospiraceae bacterium | reverse complement strand
TCTGACGACAAGTGTTTATAAATAATCCTTTTTACATTCGTCTAATTAACTCAAGTTGCGGACACGCAACTTAGTTCATAGTTAGCAGTTCATAGTAAAACATCATTTTGAGCTGTATTTCATATTTTTCTATGAACTATGAACCATCAACTATTAACTGTTGCGGACTTCCGCAACTTGAATTAATTAAAATTCAATCTAACATCATGAAACTACACATTTTCATTATTCTCCTTTTATTTACACAAAGCCTCTCTGCACAGGAAGATACACACAATCACAACTACATCATTGGCAGTACAATGAGTTTTTCCCACCAAAAAAGCAATTCTAGCAGTTCGTTACTTAGTGGTATATTTCCCGGTGGAACATCGGGTACAAGAAGTACCAGCCTCAGCCTCAACCCTTACATAGGTAAAATGATAAATAGCAAATGGACATTAGGCTTGGAATTAAATTATAGAGGTTCGCGGTCTGAAAGGAATTTCACATACAATTTGCTCGACAAATCCCTTCAAATTGGAGGTGGAATATTTGGGCGTTACATACTGAACCCCGCACAGCAATTTAACATTTATATTCAGCCTCTCGTGTTATACAATTATGCTCACATAAAGAGTGAAAATAGTATCAGTGATATTCGTCAAATAACAAAGGCTAATTCTTTTTTAGCCAACTCTCATATGGGAGTTTTATATACACTAAATGAGAAATTTAATGTTACTTTACGTATTGGCGGAGTAAGTTTTGCCGCAGGGTATCGCAAAGTAAACGGAAACGATACCTATAATGAATATTATAGTTCATTCAATGCTAACTTTAGGCTTTCTAGCCTCTCTTTTGGAATCGAATTTAAAATTTGATATTCCATTAAAGTATGGAGTAGTCAACAGACGAAGGTTTTTAAGAAAATTAGTGATTTCCCCCTTTATATCAGTGTTATCAATTTATTCATTTAAAAATCTAACATCATGAAACTACACATTTTCATTATTCTCTTTTTATTTACACAAAGCCTTTTTGCACAGGAAGATGCCCGTAATTACAATTACATCGCCGGCGGTACGATGAATTTCTTGTATCAAAAAAATGCGTATCCGCTTTCAAGTATTGCAATTTATTCGAGTATTGGCGGCATTTATTCGGGCAACACCGATGATTTGAGCAATCTTTCTTTTACCATTCAACCCTACATCGGCAAAGTACTCAGTAGGAACTGGATATTGGGTCTACAAACCGATTATAGAATGGGAAGATATAGGGTTGAGAATCTTTCAAGTAGTTTGGCGGATGGTCTTTGGCGAAATGCTAATCAAATTGGCGGCGGTTTATTTGCGCGATACACTTTCAATCCGGCTCAAAAATTCAATTTTTACCTACAGCCCTCTGCGCTATTTCAGCATTTGTATGAAAAAAGCCAATATGATTTTCAGCCCATTCAAAAAGCAAGGGTCAATTATTTTGCACTCAACTCAAATTTAGGCATGTTATACGCTATAAATGAGCAATTTAATATTAACTTGCGAATGGGCGTATTGAGTTTTGTAGCAGGATATTGGGAACGAAAAGATATTGGTACTTCCAATAATTTTGCCTCATTCAATACCAATTTGAGATTCTCCAACCTCTCTTTCGGAATGGAGTTTAAATTTTGACAATACACATATGAGCTGGACAGACAGAGCCCGTAATTGGGTCAAAAAACAACTCAATATCGGCTCGGAAGCACTAGAGCCGATGGATGACGCGACTATTGAAAACATTCGCACACAATACACAAATACGCTACATAAGCATTGGCAAGCAGCCTACGAAGCCTACGTCAACGAAGGTGATGAACCTGAATTTCCTTTTGCTACAACTAATCGTGATAATGAAGATTTGCCTGATACAGTCAAAGAAGCGGTTGCTTATTATGTAGAGCAAATTGAGCGTAATGACATCGGTAGCGTCCAACTTCAAAAAGGTGATAATTTACTCATTGTCAATACCAAATCAGATGGTGACGATGGTTGGTTAGAATTATACAGCGACAAAGGCGAAGCTATCGGCTATGGGCGCACTTTCATCGAACTCGTCTCTTGGGGTGATAAAGATGTGATTAGAAAAATGACTGTTGACAGCAGTTTTCCGGCGGATATGGAGGATAGATTTGATAGAACTTTGTGGAAGAGTGATACTGTTTAATTTGGAGTTATTAGTGATTGGTTAATTAGTTATTAGTCAGCATATTATGAGTGTTTGTTCATGAAAAAGGTCATTGTCTTTTCGAGTTATCTCAAAGCCTAAAAATTGTTTTTAAATAAATATTATACATTTTAAAAAGTGCAATTGGATTTTTGTATTCAGAAAATAAACCTTTTTATGGAGACCTTTTTCACCATGCAAAGTTCATAACTAACTAATAACCAATTACTAATCACTAATCAACTAATCAACTAATCACTAACCCCAATTTAATTGATAGGACACGGATTGAACAGATTTAATGGATTTATACGGATTATGTATCCGTTCCAATCTATATAATCCGTTCAATCCGTGTCCTATTTGCATTCGATAAAAAATTATCCTAACATCCCACCAATTAAAATCGTACCTTTGCACCTTAATTTAATTTTTACCGTAAATCCAAGACGAAAAAACAATAGGTATGACATTTGAAGATTTGGAACTGATTAGCCCTATTTTAAAGGCATTGAAAGATAAGAACTATATCACTCCCACACCGATACAAGCTAAAGCTATACCATTGGTTTTGAAGCGAAAAGACGTACTTGGCTGCGCTCAGACAGGTACGGGTAAGACGGCAGCTTTTGCGATTCCGATGGTACAACTCATTCATCGCATCGAAAAGCGTGTGCCGGGTAAACCCACCCTTCGCGCACTCATCGTGACGCCTACGCGCGAGTTGGCAATTCAGATTGATGAGAATATAAAATCATACAGCAGGCACACCAAAGTGCGTCATGCAGTTATTTTTGGCGGTGTGAAACAAGGCTCACAAGTACAAAAACTCCAACGTGGTGTACACATTCTCACGGCTACGCCGGGGCGTTTACTGGATTTACAGAGTCAGGGATATATTGATTTGAGTACGATTAAAATGTTTGTCTTGGATGAGGCGGATAGGATGCTTGATATGGGATTTATCCATGATATTCGTAAGCTACTCAAGCTGTTGCCCAAAGAACGCCAATCGCTGTTCTTCTCTGCTACAATGCCGAATAATATCGTGGAATTGTCTCGAAAAATATTGAAAAGTCCGGTCAAAGTAGAAGTTGCGCCTGTCTCCTCTACCGCCGAAACGATTCAACAATATTTATACTACACCAACAAGCCCGACAAGAAAAAGCTCCTGCTACACATTCTAAAAAATCGGGATATTGACCAAGTACTCCTCTTTGCGCGTACCAAACACGGCGCAGATAGGATTGCAAGAGATTTGAAACGAAAAAATATAAAAACGGCTGCTATTCATGGCGATAAAGCCCAAAACCAACGCCAAAAAGCCCTGCGACAATTCAAATCGGGTGATTTGCGCGTATTGGTAGCGACAGATATTGCAGCGCGGGGAATTGACATTAATAAGCTGCGCTATGTTATTAACTACGACATTCCGAATGTAGCCGAAACTTACGTACATCGTATCGGCAGATCGGGGCGTGCGGGCGAGGAAGGCGTGTCGATTTCGATTTGCGAGCCGGAAGAAAATGCGTATATCAGAGGCATCGAAAAACTCATTCGTCAGAAAATCGAAGTCATCCGCGACAATCCATTTCCACAAACAGACAAGCCCATGACCGATGCTGAAAAAAAGGAATGGAACAAGGAAAAACAACGCCGAAAACAAGAGTTTTTTGCTCAAAGACGTGCTGCACGCGAGCGACGCGGGGCAAAGCCACAAGGCAGGAGACGTTGATTTTTAACGAGTTGTGGAGTTGACGAATTGTTGTACTCAATAATAATTCATCAACTCCACAACTCATCAATTCGTCAACTCGTTATGAATTACCACGATACACTCAACCAAATTTTAGCTACTGTTCCCGACCAAATCCGCGCCATTGATGCAGCAGAAATGAACCGCAAACCTGCTCCCGCCAAATGGTCAAAAAAAGAAATTCTCGGTCATTTAGTCGATTCAGCTTATAATAATCATCAACGATTCCTACGTGCCGAATCGCAAGGCAATCTCATTTTTCAAGGCTACGATGCCGATGAATGGGTCATCAAAAATGATTATCAAAATCGCAGTATAGAAGATGTATTGCAGATGTGGGAAATGTGCAATCGACATTTGAGTATTTTGATACGTGATATTCCGAAAGAAGTCTTACAGAAAACGACTACCGAACATGAGTTTCACATCATGGCAATGAATCTTTTGAAGGAAGGCGAACCGTCGAATCTATCTTATTTGATTTGGGATTATTTGTTTCATTTGGAATATCATATGAAGCAGATTATTGTTGATTATCAGGATATTAATCCGAAATTTGAAGGATAAAAATCTTCTCATCACAAAAGCGCAGGGTTTAAACCCTGCGCTTTTGTGATGCTACAAATTTTCAATATTTTCGAGGTGCTTTTCCGCCTGTTCCAATATCGCCGCACGTTTCTCCCCGTCCATTTTATTCCACAGGCGATACATCATACCGATGCGCGGATTCTTCTCTAATTTATCCGCATGTCTATCATAAAAATGCCAATACAAACTATTGAACGGACAGGCTTTTTCTCCCGTTTTTTCTTTTTTATTATAAAAACACGACCCACAGTAATGACTCATTTTATCCATATAATTTGCGGATGAAACATAGGGTTTTGTTCCCACAATTCCGCCATCTGCAAACTGCGACATACCCCGCGTATTTGTAATCTCGACCCAGTCCAGCGCATCAATATAAATTCCTAAGTACCAAGTATCTACCTCGTCGGGATGAATGCCTGCGAGTAGGGCAAAATTCCCCGTTACCATCAAGCGTTGAATGTGGTGGGCATAGGCATAATCGAGCGATTGAGTGACAGCATGTTTTACGCAATTCATTCGTGTTTCGCCCGTCCAAAAATAGTCGGGCAGTTTGCGGTTATGTTCAAAATAATTGAGTGTGGCATACTGCGGCATTTTCGCCCAATACACACCACGCATATACTCACGCCAACCAATAATCTGACGTACAAAACCCTCAATTTGAGCAATCGAAATCTCCGTGCTATTTGCCTCCCAATGTGCTATCGACGCCTCCACGACTTCCAAAGGAGAGAGCAATTTTGAGTTAATTAAAAATGACAATCGCGAATGGTATAATGCCCAATAATGCGGCGTCATCGCATCTTGATAAGTACCGAAATAGGGGAGACAATTTTCGTTGAAAAATTTGAGCAGAGCCAAACCTTCCTTGCGTGTAGTCGCCCAAATGAAGCGTTTCGGGTCAATATTTCCAATGGTTTTTACACCGTTTTTTGTGATTCTTTGGTGAATTTCGGTGACATCTTTTTCAAAAATTAAAGGTGTGACAGGAACGTGATTTTTGGGTAATTTTTTACGATTTTCGGCATCGTAATTCCACTTTCCGGTTAATGGTTTATCGCCATCCATCATAATATTGTAGCGGCGGCGGATGTTTCTGTAAAACGATTCCATGAGATAGGTCTTTTTTCCCTCGAAAAATTCGCCCAACTCGTATCGTGTACTCATAAAATGCTCTGAATCAAATGATTCACAAGGAATTGAAACAGCATCACAAAACGCTTTCAACTGCTCATCCACGCGATATTCGTCCGGCAATTGGTATTCAAAACGCTCAAAACCATGTTTTTTTATGAGAAAATTCAGATTCTCACACAAATCCTGATGGTTATCCGGTTCTTCCAATTTCCAATAAATCACCTCATGTCCATTTGCTTTTAAATACGTTACGAATGTCTCCATTGCTGCAAAAAACGCGACTATTTTTTGGATATGATGCGCTACATAGTCCGTCTCCTGTCGCATTTCCATGATGACGTAGGTAACGTCGTCATTCACTTCACTAAACCACGAATGATTGTGGTTGAGTTGGTCGCCAAGTATTAATCTTAATGTTTTCATAAGTCGAGTTGCGAGTTACGGGTTACGAGTTATTTCGTTATTTGATTTGTTGCGTTTGCATCTTTCACTGCAATATTTTACATTATCCCAGTCCCGCGCCCATTTTTTGCGCCATTTGAAGGGACGCTTGCATACGAGGCAGATTTTTTCCGGTAAATGCTGCTTTTTCATAATGGATTAACCAACAAAATATTAGTGGAGATGTTGCGGTATGTAGCCGGATTGGATTTTGGATTTTGGAAATTAAAAAGAGGCTGCATGAAAATCATACAGCCTCTTCAATAAAGTGTGTTAAGTAGGTGGACAAAACTAAGAGGTATTTAAATTGAGGATAAATAATTGATAATCAATTATTTGAAATCTGACTTCTGACTTCTCTATTCTGTCCTCTCACTTACTTACTTATAATTATTTTGCACGTTCTACCATGCCTTTAATGTAAAGCGTAGTAATTTCAGGGTCGGTATTCGCCGTTATGCGAATGGGTTTATTTTGCTGACCTGATTTACCTTTTGAATTAAAAACGACAGATATTTCTGCACTTTGCCCCGGTAATACCGCATCTTTCGGAAATCTCGGCACAGTACAACCGCAGGAAGATTTTGCACCTTTAATAACCAAAGGTGCAGTACCCGTATTGGTGAATTTAAAGACATGCTCTACCTTTTCACCTGATGTGATTGTGCCAAATTCGTAGACTTCTTCGGTAAAGGTCATCACAGGAACATCCTTCGTTTGTTCCGTATCGTCAATCAGGGTGTTTTCTTCGAGATTTACTTGAGTAGGAGCTATTTCGAGTTTCTCTCCTGCCTGTTTTTGCTGACCAAAAGCTGTGAAAGCCAGACAAAACATCATTGAACAAAGCAATACTTTTTTCATAAGTTACTGTTTTAAAAATTTAATAAAATCAATGTTCTACAACGTTGTTTAAACAAATGTCAAGACAAAGATACATAAATTTCCGACTCTTCAACTAAATTTTTAGTTAAAGATATTTTAAACCTTCAAACTACCCCATATTTCCTCCGTAAATTCCAACAAAGACCCCAATTTTACATCCGCCACTGCAAATTGCGGACGTGCCACTTCCGGCACAGCGACCACTGTCATCCGTGCCGCTTTCGCTGCAATCACACCCGGCAATGAATCTTCAAATGCCAGACAATCAACGGGTTCGACGCCCATCTTTTCAGCCGTATGAATATAAACGGCAGGATGCGGCTTGGCATATTTTTCCACTTCTGCGGAATGAATTATAGGAAAAGCATCCCGCAAATTCATTTTCTCCAATGCTGCGTCAATGATTCTAAAGGAAGATGAAGAAGCCAATGCTACAGGTAATTTTTTCGCTTCAAAAAATGCCAAAATCTCCCGTACACCGGGTTTCTCAACGAGCTTTTCGCGCATGAGCGCAATCAATTCATCTACTATTTCGCGTTCTACTATTTCTAATGATTTTCCTTTCCAAGGTTTTTGTTCGTAGCGTAGACGTACCACATCGTCTATGCGTACTCCTGTGGTGTCTTGGCAGTCTTTTACGGTTAAGTGTATGCCTACTGTCGGAAATACACGCATCTGAGCTTCATGCCAATGCGGTTCCGAATCAATCAGCAGACCGTCCATATCAAATATAATTGCTTTCATTGTATTGTGGTGTCGTGGTATCGTAGTTGATTAGTTTTTCAGTTCGTTGAGAATTCCTTGTAGTATCTTGATGCCTTTCTCAATGCTATCGGGTGCAATATTATTAATGACTAAATCGGCAACTTCGAGGTAAGGTTCGATATATTTTTTATATGCAGGTTGAACATGATATTCGTATCGATAGAGGACATCATCCAATGGGTAATTGCGCTCCATACGATCGCGCTTGATGCGGCGAATGATTTTGATGTGGTCGGGGGCGTGTACGAAAATTTTAAGGTCAATGAGTTGTTTAATATTTTCAAAATGAAAAATAAACAAACCCTCCACAATGATAATTGGTGCAGGATGGAAAGTCTTTATACTCGCTGTAGCTTCCGCATTATTGAAAACATACTCTTGCCGCGTGACAGTTTCTCCGTTCAACAATCGTTTTATATCCTTTTCAAATGCCTCATCATCAATCGAATATGGCAAGTCAAAATTTTTCACTCCTTGCTCATCCACATGCTGTTCATCTCGCGGACGATAATAGTCATCCTGCGAAATGATGCACACCTCATTCCCCGGATATAATTCCGCCAAACGATGAATCAATGTGGTTTTGCCCGAACCACT
>JAHDEO010000060.1:0-13588 GCA_020628725.1 Saprospiraceae bacterium | reverse complement strand
TTTCCAAGTCACAAATCACATTTTTTCCCAATAAGTATCTTAAAGTAAGAAATTTCATTAAATTTACGACTGTGTTTTTTCAAAAAAACAAAATACATTTAACATTTACTCAACTAAGAAAAAATTGAGCGAAAATAATTAGGAGCAACATCATTTGAACTTGCACTTAACACTTGCGCTTGTACTTGTAAATAAATGGATGTCATTAGCATATTAAGAGGGGTTTTAGGAATCGTGGCATTAATAGGTATTACGTATTTATTTAGTACCAATAGAAAGGCAATTGATTGGGGCTTAGTAGTCAAAGGCTTGGCTCTACAATTGTTACTGGCGGTAATTCTGATTAATCCAATTGATTTTGTGGTATTTGATTGGATACGAATGATATTTCGCGGTGTTGTAGATTTCTTCGTCTTGATGATTGGGGCAATGGAAGAATCGGCAGTATTCATGTTTGGCGACTTGGCAAAACCCGGCGGACCATTTGGTTTTGCATTTTTTGTATTACCGACTATTCTGTTTTTCTCTGCCCTATCGTCACTCTTATACTACTTAGGAATTTTGCAGAAAGTCGTTTACGGATTCGCGTGGTTGATGAGTAAGACGATGAAACTCTCCGGCGCAGAAAGCCTTGCCGCCGCCGCCAACGTTTTCATTGGACAAACAGAAGCTCCTCTCGTCGTCAAGCCCTACTTAGAGCGCATGACCCGTTCTGAAATCCTTTGCCTGATGACAGGCGGTATGGCAACCATCGCCGGCGGTGTATTTGGTGCTTATATGGGTATTTTGGGCGGCAGCGACCCCGAAAGCCTGCGCTACTTTGGGATGCACCTACTCACAGCTTCGATTATATCTGCTCCGGCAGCCATCGTAGCTGCCAAAATCCTATTTCCCGAAACAGAACGCGAAAAAATTGACAAAAATATCAACATTCCACGCGAAGAAGCGGGGGACAACATACTTGATGCCATCGTACGCGGTACGACAGACGGCTTGAAACTCGCCGTCAACGTAGGCGCGATGCTCTTGGCATTCACCGCATTTATATTTTTATTCAATAAAATATTCATGTATATTGGTGATTTAACCAATCTTAATGACCTTATCACCGAACGAAGTGGCGGTGTTTACAAAGGTTTGACCCTTCAATACATTTTTGGCATCTTATTTTCTCCTATTGCATGGTTGATTGGCGTTGCGCCACAAGATATGGTCGCAGTTGGTCAGCTACTGGGCGAAAAAACGATTCTCAATGAATTCTTTGCCTACGTCACGCTCGGCGAGATGAAAACAGCAGGTTCCTTGAGTCCCAAGTCTGTATTGATAGCCACCTATGCCTTGTGTGGTTTCGCCAATTTTGCTTCCATTGGTATCCAAATTGGTGGTATCGGTGCCATTGCCCCCGGACAACGTAGTACCCTCTCTCGATTTGGCATTCAAGCACTTATCGGAGGTACAATTGCCTGTTTTTTGACTGCTGCTATCGCGGGAATGATGGCTTGATGAAGATTAAGTTCAAGTCTAAGTTTAAGTTTAAAATAATTTGCCGAAGGCAAATTCTGACTTAGATTTAGACTTAAACTTAACCTTAAACTTAATCTTAACATGTTACGTTTAGACAAACATCCTATCGGTGATTCGCATCCATTGTATCAGACATACAATGGCGTATTGGAGCGTCCGAATAAGATACCTGTGGATGTGATTGTCAAGGTATTGCGAGACGGAAAAAGTGAAACTGAGGAGGATACATTCGAGGCATTATTCTCCATGAAATACAAAGCCGCCGATGTAGGCAACAAAGTCGTCTATTATCGTAATTATATTCAGGGAGAAACACTCAAAGAATACCTCGCTCATACCAAACCCGACGACGACACCATCATGTCCCTCTCCAATAAACTCCTTGCTTTCCTGAATTTTCTCCACATCGAAAAACAATATCATAACAAACTTACTTCCGAACATATCCTACTTCACGACAATCAAATTTATTTGATTAGTGGAAATGAAAAATTACATAATACACCACAACAAGACATCGAATCCTTCGGCAATGTACTCAGCGAAATGCTCAAAGGGCAGCGCGAAATTCATCCTTTTTATAAGGATGTACTCGAAAAATGCGCGGGTGGCGGCGACTATTTCCGCACAATAAGCGATGTTTTGTATCGCTTCAAAAATCGCGTCAAACGCATTGAAGCTGTTCCCGAATCATTTGACCGCTACGTACTCGAAGAACTGAATAAAGGTGGTTTTCCCCCTTCAAATGCCACTCGTAAATCCATCAAAGAACGCGCCTACCGCATGGTGATTGACGATGAATTGGTCAATAGAATCATTCGGCGCAATTCGGATAAAGTCACGCCTGCCAAAAAGGGACTGCCACGATGGGTGTGGTTGCTTTTGCCCGTGCTGTTTATTTTTGCTCTATTTATGTGGCGAAGCAATGGCGGTGGCGGCAATACAGTAGAACCTGTTGCTGACGTTCGTTTTGATTTAAAAGGAGAAGAAAAACAAGAAATCGGTAAGCCATATAGTTTTATCAGCAATGCCACACGAGGTAAAAACCTGCTTTGGAAAGTATATGATTTTAGTGGGAAGAAAATTGTGCAAAAAGCAAACGAGTCTACCTTCAATTTTATTCCTGAAAAGCCGGGTAAATATTTTGTAACGCTCGAAAATGTATTGACACCAGAAGGCATTTTCAAAGACACCATCGAAGTACTCTGGCCCGGTGGTAAAGCCCAATTTGAAATTGAGCAACTAAGCGATTATAAATTTAAATTGACCAATAAATCGACTTTTGCAGACAGTGTATTCTACGATATGGGCGAAGGTATGAAGCGTATGACTTCCGAAAATATTGAATACGAATACACTGATATCACCAAAACTAAAGACATTAATATACAATTTGCTGCCTATTCTAATGGTCAGGCAGACCTTCAAACACAAACATTTACCCTAAAACCTCCTAAAAAAACGCCCAAGCCTAAACCCAAAACACCCTCATCTTCAAGTGATAAAAAATACAAACAACCCATTATACGAGTTATGTCTCAAAATTATGAAGGCAAAACTATTGGCTTTCGACTAAGTTCTGCGTCTTATGATAGACGCCTCAAGTATGAATGGGAAGTCTCCGGCGAAAAGAAAGAAGGACGAGTAGTTACATTTAGTACTGTAGGACAAAATGTAATGCAAGTACGTCTTCGCGCACTCAAAGACGGTGAAATCATTCACTCTGCCAGCCGACTTGTTTCCATCCAAAAAGAAAACGAAAAAATTGACGTTCCCCCTAAAACAGACGGTTCCCTTTTCAAACCTATAGAAGGGACAGATTTATTTAAGGATAATCAAAAATAGTTGATAGTCCATAGTTCATAGTCCATAGGCAATCATAAGTTTCTATCGACTATCGACTATGGACTATGGACTTCAACAAAAAATTATGATGAAAAACCTTGGTGCATGGACGCTCTGGTTCGTGCTGATTGCAATGATTGCTTCTGCTTGTGCGAGTATGAAACAGAAAGACCCTTACGCACAACGCTATCTCACGGCACTCAAAAACCTCATGGAAAATGACCGGCGCATCAAAAGTGTATATGCCGATAATGATACACTTGCTGCAAAAATCGAAGGTCGTATAGAACGTGTAGAACGCACCATTGACAGCCTCGAAATCTATGTTCAAAATGATAAACGCAAACGCTACCGTGACTACGAGCCCTCCCTTGCCTCAGCCATTAAAATCATTACAGAGAAGCCTGACGAATCTATTCCCAAACTACTCGAAGAACTTGAAGAAAGTAAAAAACTCGACGAGCAACTTATCGTAAAAAGTGAGGAAATAGAAGAGAAAGTAGAAGTACAAGTTGCAGAAGGTAAAATAGATAGTGTATCGCGTGAAAAAATCATTGATGTCACTACCGTGATACGCGAAGAGGCTGAGAAAGAACTCGAAGCTAAGGAAACCGCCATCACGGGATTGAAAACCGTCTATGCTGCCCCCTCACCTGTTCCTGACCCGATACAAACTCAAATTATTGAGAGTGCGTACCAAACGGTTACGCGCATCCGTCAACAAGGTGGCGGCGTACAACAACGTAATCTTGAACGACTCAACCTCGTTGTAGATGTTATTGAGATTGATAAATTTACGCAGTTTGAAGCAGCGGCTTTCTTCGGTCCCGGTGCTTATACCATCAAGGATGCCGATATTTCAAAGGTAGAAGCCGCCTTTGAACCACTTATCAATTCTATTATCAACTTTGTCAGCCAATACCGCGACCGTGACATGACATTGACTATTGTGGCAAAAGGATATGCTGATGCCACCGCCATCTCTACCAGCAGTCCATTATATGCTGCACTCCAACCACAAACCGGCGTAGCCAATCCCAGTCGTGGAGAACTCAACCGCGCACTTTCGCGCCTGCGTTCTGACGAAATGAGCAAGCATATGCGTAATCTACTCCTACGCCGCGATGCCGAACTTTTCTCCAATACCAGCAACGTCAGTATTGACATCGTATCACAAGGAAAAGGCGAGGAATGTCCTTACATCAACAAGCCTTGCGACAAAGCTAATGACCCCAACCGCCGTATCGTGACTTTTCACTGGCTCGTAACACCGAATAAACTTTAGTGATTAGTAAATCGTGATTAGTGATTAGTTGAAGTTTTGCTTCGCAAAATTTCTTTACAACATAAAAAATAATGACCGCCCAAATTGCCGATTGGCAATTTGGGCGGTTTTTTATTTAGACAAAAACTAAAACTTTTTATTGATTTTAAAAACAATTTGTTTTATATTTGCGTATATAGAAATAAAAAAGTTTAAGTTTCGATTCATTTCCAAAATCATATTCAGACAATAATTGTACTTGAACTTGTACTTTCTACATCATCAATCTGTTATCTAATTTCATCAATTACGGTTTTCGTGTCGTTAGTTTCGGTTTAAAACAAATCACCCACTCAATCCGTAACTCGCAACCCGTAACCCGTCATCATCTCACAATGTCATGAAAAAAAGTAAAGAATACCAGGTCGCAGTGGTTACTTTCTTTAAAAATCACTGGTTCAAACTATCCATTTTGCTGATAGTTGTCACAGCATTTGCGGGAAAAAATCTCAATATAGATTTCCGTATGAATGCTCCTGCAAAATCCGATAAACCCACATACGAAGAAAAGCCCGAAGTCAAACCATTATTACATACTCCAACAGAAGCACCCAAAAAAATCCAACGCACTACGGAAGCTGACCGCCCTATTGCGCAGGAAAATAATATTTCCAAAACAGGTTTACTTTCTGTTTTCCGTAAAAATAATAATGATAAACTTGCAGAGGATGCCCAACTCATCTACGCCTCTGATGCACAGGTGACGACATTTATTGAGCGATTCAAAAAAGTAGCTGTAACGGAAATGGATAAGTTTAATATTCCTGCGTCTGTTACCTTAGCACAGTCTTTATTGGCGAGTCAGGCGGGTACAAGTGTTATTGCGGCACAGACGAATAATTACTTTAATCTTGAATGTGGCACAACGTGGAATGATGCCAATTCAACCTTTGATGGTACATGTATCCGCAAGTATGAAACGGCGTGGTTTTCGTTCCGCAATCACAGCGAACATCTCACACAAGGCAGCTTACAACACTTGACGCACCTTGATAAAACGGATTATCAACGTTGGGCGAAGGGTTTGGAATTAGCTGAATATTCTAATGATAATTTGTATGCAGAAAAATTAATCAGAATCATTGAGCAGTATGAATTATCCTACTTAGACAAACAAGGTCTTGCAGTAAAGTAGTAAAGTAGCGCGGTCTGTAGACCGCACCCATTTTTTACTACGCAAAAAATAAATCACCGTCTACAGACGGTACTACATGAAAAAAGGGCGATGAAATTGACAAGTCAATTTCATCGCCCCATTTTATTTTACAAATGCTATATTCGCTCACTCAAAATTCACTCATTCACTCATTCATTGTAGCATTGTAGCATTTCATCATTTAAGCATTATTCTCCGCATCAGCCGTAACTCTGCGTTGGTAGCCTTTCTTCTTCGCGTTGGTATTTGCTCTACCACTTTTCGTGCGCTTGAATTCAGCTTCGCTTGTAAGGTAGTTTACAACAGGCGTTGCAACGAATACTGATGAGTAAGTTCCCACCAATACACCAATCAATAAAGCAAATGCAAAACCACGAATCACCGCACCACCAAATATAAATAACATCAAAATCACAAACAAGGTGGTCAACGATGTGATGATTGTACGGCTAATCGTATTATTCACACCGAGGTTGATAACTTCCTCTTTTGACTTACCTGTGTAAGAATCGAAGAACTCACGAATACGGTCAAATACTACCACCGTATCGTTAATTGAGTAACCTACAACCGTCAAGAGCGCAGCGATAAATGCTTGGTCAATCTCCAGCGAGAATGGCAAAATACCATGCAGCAAGGAGAACACCGACAAGACTATCAATACATCATGGAACAATGCCGCTACCGCACCGAGGCTGTACTGCCATTTGCGGAAACGCAACCAGATATAAAGGAATATCAAAAGTAAGGCAATGCTGGTAGAAAGGAATGAACTACGACGCGTATCATCCGCAATTGTTGGTCCTTTTTTGGAAGAACGCTGTAAAGCTCCTCTACCCTCGCGGAAATCTTTTTCAGCTTTTAGTTTGCCGCCTGTATATTCATTTACACCATTATAAAGTGCGGTAATTACTTGGTCGTCAGCTTCTTTTGAATTGTCTTCACTTAAGTATTTTGTCGTGATTTCAATTTGATTGGCACTACCAAATGTCTTTACTACAGGCGCGCTACCTCCGAATTGGTCACCGAGTATGCCGCGCATTTTTTCCGTATCAATCGCATCATCCAACAAGACCGTATAAGAACGTCCACCTGTGAAATCAACCCCTAAGTCAAAGCCCTTCGTAAAGATAGACCCCAAACCAATCAAAATAAATATAGCCGAACCAATCAAGGCATATTTTCCTTTTCCAACAAAATCAATATTCAAATTGGCAAAAGCATTCTTGAACATCGGCGTAGAGAAACTGATGGCGCGTTCTTTTTTAGAAGTCCACCAATCTATCATCAAGCGCGTTAATAATACCGCCGCAAACAACGAACACAACACACCGATAATCAATACAACAGCAAAGCCTTTAATCGGACCTTGACCGAAATATGCCAATACCATCGCAACGAGAATCGTCGTCACGTTGGCATCAATAATCGCTGAGTAGGAAGCTTTAAAACCATCTGCGATGGCAGTCCCCATCGTCTTTCCGGCTCGCAGTTCCTCACGTATACGCTCGTAGATGATTACGTTGGCATCTACCGCCATACCAATGGTCAATACGATACCCGCGATACCCGCCATTGTCAGTACTGTTCCATAAGATGACAAAGCACCGACAATAAAGAAGATATTCGCCAATAAAGCGATGATAGAGAAAATACCACCTGTACCGTAGTATAAAATCATAAATAGTAAGACCAAAGCCAAACCAATCGCCAATGACATCAAACCTGAACGGATGTTTTTCTCACCCAAAGTCGGACCTACAATCGCTTCTTCAATGATTTGCGGCTCTGCCGGCAACTTACCAATTTTCAAGATATTGGCAAGGTCAGTAGCTTCATCCGGAGAGAAATTACCGGTGATTTCGGTACGTCCATTATTGATTTCAGATTGTACTGTTGGTGCCGAAACAACTTCATCATCCAGTGTAATGGCTACCTCGCGCTTGAGATTTTTACGCGTCATTTGCCCCCATGACCTCGCACCTTCTTGATTCATGTTGAGGCTAACCGTATATATATTACGTGTACCATCAAGGTCAGAACGCGCATCTGTAATTTTATCTCCTTCTACCGGAGCTGACTCTGCACGATTGGTTTTGATAACGTATAATTCACGTAAATCAGTTTTTTCACCCGTTTCATAATCTCTGAACGCTTCAGCCCCCCAACGGAAAACCGCATCATTCGGCATATTGGACGTCACTTCACGTTTTGCTAATAACTCGTCGATTTTATCAATATCTCCCTCCTTAGCAACAGCATGTACTATCTGTGCATACTGTCCATTATTTGGCGTCAGCAGATTAAATAAAACATTACCTGCTACCGCAGGTTGAGTAGCTTGTGCCTCAAGAGCTTCTTTATTATTTTGATAAAATTCGTCAATGCGATTCCCTACATCATCAAACTTCATCTCTGTACTGTCCACATCCTGAATTGTAGGTGTATTATTTTCAACAGGCGTAACTGCTGAAAGGGCTTGATTCGCACGCGCCAAATCACCTACTATCTCCGGGTCAGAAGGGCGGTAAGTTTCCCAGAATTGGAGCTTTGCCGTTCCTGTCAAGTACTCACGTACACGCTCCGGATTTTTCACACCCGGCAACTCGACACTGATACGGTCTACACGCTCATCCAACGTAACGTTTGGTTGCGCAACCCCCGTTTTGTCGATACGCTTTTTCAATAGCTCGAAAGTACGCAACACCGTCTCATCCGCCTCGTCACGAAGCAATTTAACTACTTCATCATCTGATGAATCAAAGTTGAGTTTATCCTGCAAAGCCGGATTGACTGCGAAGATATTCGCCAGTCTCTCTCCCGGAGCTATCTCGTTAAATTTATCTCTGAACAACGTGATGTAATCCACACCCGAAGTTCCTTTCATTTCCTGTGTCGCACCATCAAGAGCTGCCAAGAAGTTGGCATTTTGGCTACCTGCTGCCATTTTTTTGACCATCTCCACGAGGTCTACTTGCATCACGACGCTCATACCACCCTGCAAATCAAGCCCCATCGCCAACTGCTGTCCTTTCAACTCTTGGTAGGTGTATTTCTTAACACCAAGATTCAAAATTTCTTTATTGGAAATATCATCAAGATAAGCTGTTTCTGCCTTGATATAAGCATTATCAGTCGGGTCGTTTGTACCTGCAACCTCTGCTGCGTGGGCACGTGCCTTACTTTCCGCACGTCGCGTAGGTAATATCAATAAAAACTGGTAGGCAACTACTGCCAGCAATAATACGAGGAAAAATTGTACTAATCCTTTGCCTTGCATGAGAATTATATTTGAGTGAGCGAGTTACGAGTTACGAGTTGCGAGTTTTATGCGTATTTCATTGATTATCAAATGATTTAAAACTCAACACTCGGTACTCAATACTCGGTATCTTTTACATTAAATTTATCTTTTCGCAAAAATGAGTGCAAATATACGAACTTCGTTTTACTTTTATGTGTTTTAGTTTGGTTAAATTCGTGATTCGTCTATTCGTGACTCGTTAATTTGTGATTTGTGATTCGTTCACTCGTTAATTTGCGGCTTGTGATTCGTGATATTTTTCGCCTTATGGATTAGTGTTCGATTGGAATGTAAACAGTCGGCAGACGAAGATTTTTACGAACGTCATTCGTTTGATAAGTTAAAAATATGCACTTTTCACAACCGAATTCGTCTGACGACACGATTTAATAACGAATCACGGAAAACTAAACGCCTCAAAACCAAATACGTCCACCCAACAACCAAAAATACTAACGAGTCAGAATGATTCATTCATTCAAAATTCAACATTCATTCATTCAAAATTAATAATGGAATTTCAGCATCTCGGTAAATCTGTCAATCACCCTCAAACGCCTAAAGAAGCGACATTGGAAACCTTTGAAAATCAATATCAAAACCGCAATTATCTGATTCAATTCGACAGTGAAGATTTCACTTCGTTGTGTCCGGTCACAGGACAACCTGATTTCGCCGAAATTAGCATCCAATACATTCCCGACCAACGTTGTGTAGAAACCAAATCACTCAAATACTACCTCCACTCCTATCGAAATTTTAGTGGTTTTAATGAAAAAATAATCAACACGATTTTAGATGATTTGGTAGAAGCCTGCCAACCGAGATGGATACAGGTGAAAGGAAAATTTGCGGCGCGTGGTGGTATCACATTAACAACTACCGTTGAACACCCCGATACAAATATAAAGTAAGCAAAGTAGCCCAAAGTAGCGCGGTCTGTAGACCGCACCCCATTTTTTGCTACGCAAAAAATGAATCACCGTCTACAGACGGTGCTACATGAAATCACCGTTTTTAGACGGTGCTATATTGCCACATCATTTTTATGAAAAAAGTAATTGTACTTCTTAGCGGTGGAATGGACTCTGTAACCGCGCTTTATCATGCCATAAAGCATCACGAAGTAGTCGGCGCAGTCAGTTTCAATTACGGTTCAAAGCACAATCATAAAGAAATTCCATTTGCCAAATATCATTGTGAAAAACACGATATTCCGCATCAAGTCATCAATATGGATTTCGTGGCGGAGCTGTTCAATTCATCTTTATTAAAAGGTGGTGAGGACATTCCCGAAGGACATTACGCTGATGAGGTGATGAAAAAAACCGTCGTGCCATTTCGCAATGGCATTATGTTGTCTATTACTTGTGGTTATGCAGAAAGTATTGGTGCAGAGGGGATTGTCATTGCCGCACATTCGGGCGACCATGCGATTTACCCTGATTGCCGCAATGATTTTATGCAAGCGATGGGCGCAGCCATGCGTGCGGGCACATACGAGGGCATTGAATTGATGTCGCCATTCGTAGATATAGACAAAACTGAAATTGCAAAAATCGGTCATTCGCTTGGCGTTGATTTCGCGCAAACGTGGTCTTGCTACAAAGGCGGCGATACACACTGCGGCGTGTGCGGTACGTGCTACGAACGCAAGGAAGCCTTTGAGTTAGCAGGAATCAATGACCCAACAACTTACAGTTGAAAACCCCAAATTCCAAGCACCAAATTCCAAAAGCTCCTTTTTGACATCGTGCCAAGATGCAACAGATTCCGAATCGGAGTTCGGAATGACATTTTACTTTTTGAAGGGCAAACGCATGAAAATATTTTGTCCCGATGGGACAATGAAAATGTTACTTTTTATCAAATGCTACCGACCTTCTGCCTCTAACGAGGCATTTCAAGCACGAAAATGTTCCGTTAGGAACAAAATATCGGTAAAAAAACATCAAAAAGAAGTTTGGAGTGCCGTTAGGTACTCAATATTTGCCACAATAAAATTTCATGCGTTTGCCCTTTACTTTTTGGGATTTGGAATTTGGTGCTTGGATTTTTCAGTATGTTTTTCCCTTCTTCAATCCACCACATGCGATAATCACAGCTTGAAAGAGTTTGAAAAACAGCCAATCAAAAATTCGCATAAATGGTCCGAAATCATTTCGTTTGACATCCAACAAGAGGGCGATGCGTCTTTCTTCGGTTTTGTTGTGTACTTCGTGGGTATACGTGTCGTCAAATAGGACGCTTTCCCCTTCATGCCAATAGTGTCGTCTGCCATCTACGATGATGTAGCACTCACCATTTTTAGGCACTTCGAGTGGCAATTGGTAGCGCATAATGCCCTTGTATGGACCTCGATGTGGCGGGATATATTTGCCGGGTGCAAGGATGGAAAAATTAATCGTCGTTACACGCTTCATGTCTTTGAATAGAGCCAGCGTTTTGGGGCATTTTTCGGCATTGTGGTGCAACCACATGTTGTAGCATTTCATGACAAATACATTCCATGCCTTGTTGTCGTTATTCGAGATAAATTCCTGCCCACTGTCGATTTCGTGAAATTCAGGAATCTCGGATGCTTCGATGACCTCCAAGATTTCATCGCGTATCATTTCCCAATTCTCTTCAAGGATTTTGTATTCGGGAAAATGTGTGTCAAGGTCTAAAAAAGCAGGATTACGATTGGTGTAATCGTAAAGTCTTCGGGCATTTTCAATGATTTGAAAAGCAACTACATTTCTGTTGGCTTCCATAATTCTTGAGTTTAGTGTCATGATTTTTGATTTGTTATTTTCCAAAAATCAAAACATAGGTTAAGAGAAAAAATTTACGTAACTACTTACCTCTTCTTTCTTTCTGCTAATTAGTTCCCAAATTGCTCAAAATCAAACATTTTTACCACACAAAAAAATATAAATTAGGGATTTCTTATTTACATAGAAATCATTATAAAAAATTAATTATCAACATTTTATCAATAAAAAATACGAACTTTTCGGATAACAAATGAGTAGATGAATAAATGATAAAATGAGTAAATAAATAGATTTTTGATTCGACGGTTTTTGATTTTTGATTGAATTTTGCTTTGCAAAATTTCCAATACCATACTCGCGTAGCGAATCAATCAAAAATCACTCAATCAAAAATCAAAAATTTTGTAGCTTTGCATCCTAATGGCAATACTCATTAGGCAAGCGCACATCATCTCTCCCGACTCACCGCACAACGGCAAGGTCAAAGATATTCTCATTAATAATGGTAAAATCACAAAAATCGCAGGTCGTATCAAAGACGATAAAGCGACGATTTTGCAGGTGGATAATGCCCATGTATCTCCCGGTTTTATGGATGTGGGTACGCAGGTGGGCGACCCCGGATTTGAGCATAAAGAGGACTTGCAATCGGCAGCAAGGGCAGCAGCGGCAGGTGGCTACACGGCGGTAGCTTGCACACCCAACACACATCCGGTTATCGACAAAAAATCGGAAGCACTATACATTCGTAATCAACGTAGCTTGGTAGATTTTTATCCGATAGGCGCGGTGTCAGCAGGTTGTGAAGGGAAGGAAATCACTGAGATGTATGACATGCGCGAAGCAGGGGCAATAGCTTTTTCTGACGGACATAAATCACTGGATGACAGCGGCTTGATGATGCGAAGTCTACTCTATGTCAAACCTTTTGAAGGTGTCATCATCAATCAACCTATTGATGCCAACCTTGCACGCAACGGACATTTGCACGAAGGTAAAATCAGTACTTTATTGGGGATGAAAGGTATTCCGGCACTTGCAGAAGAGTTGATGTTGCAACGTGATTTATATCTGTTGGAATATACCAATTCACGACTTCATGTGGCAAATGTTTCTTGTGCGCGTTCGGTAAATTTGATTAAGCAAGCCAAAAAACGCAATTTGCGCGTGACTGCATCGGTAAATCCTATGAATCTGACGTTTGACGATAGCGATTTGACGGGTTTTGACTCGAATATGAAAGTGATGCCGCCACTGCGCGAAAAATCAGATATCAAAGCCCTGAAGAAAGGTTTGAAGGATGGAACAATTGATTTCATCGCGAGTAACCATACGCCCGAAGATGAAGAAGGTAAGAAACTCGAATTTGTGTACGCTCGTGCCGGTGTGATTGGATTGGAAACGACATTCGCAGTGAGCCGTAGTCAACTCAGAAAAACGCTTGATTTAGAAGAACTTATTGGCAAATTGGCGATAGTTCCGCGTCGTATTTTTGGTTTGGAAATTCCTATGATTGCAGAAGGTGAAAAAGCAAATTTATGCCTTTTTGACCCGGATAAAAATTGGACATTTACTGAAAAAAACATTTACTCAAAATCAAAAAATACACCTTTCATCGGACACGAATTACAAGGAAAAATATTGGCAACTTTCAATAATGGAAAAGTTTTTAGATA
>JAHDEO010000059.1 GCA_020628725.1 Saprospiraceae bacterium | reverse complement strand
TGTGCCTCCACGATATGCGCGATGCGTTCGGAGTAGCCGCCGCCCATGCTGACGGCTATAGGAAGGTTGTTTTTTTGACAAGTTTCAAAGACGAATTTATCGCGTTGTTTGCAGCCTTCGAGGGTCATGCCGAGTCTGCCGAGTTTGTCGGTTTTGAGGATGTCCACACCGGAGAGGTAGTAGACAAAATCGGGTTGGACTTCATCAATGAGTCGCGGTAGGGTTTCGCGTAAAATTTTGAGATAAGGCTCGTCGGTCATGCCGTCGGGTAAGCCGATGTCAAGGTCTGATTTTTCTTTGTGAAGCGGATAATTTTTCTCACCGTGCATCGAAAAAGTGAAGACGCGTGATTCATTTTCAAAGATTTGTGCCGTCCCATTGCCTTGATGTACATCCAAATCTACAACAAGTATTTTTTGTGCTAATTCATTGTCCAACAAATAATTAGATGCGATTGCAATGTCGTTCAACAAACAAAAACCTTCACCTCTATCCGTAAATGAATGATGTGTACCGCCCGCCACATTGAGTGCTACACCATGCTCCTGTGCATACAAAGCACAATCAATCGTGCCTTGTGAAATTATCGTCCCACGATGCACCAAATCTTCCCGAAGCGGAAAACCTATCTTGCGAATTTCGCGTGGCGTGAGGGTGAGATTTTTGAGTTTTTCCCAATATTCGCGAGTATGTGTTCGCAAGATGACTTCTTCTTTCAGTGGTTTGGGATGGAAGAAACTTTCTTCCGTAATCGTCCCTTCATACAGCAATTGCTCTGGCAACAACTCGTATTTCATCATCGGAAAACGATGTCCATCCGGCAAACGGTATTTATAAACAGGTGAAAAGGCGATTTTTAGCATTTTTGTGCTGATGTGTGGACGTGCTGATGTACTGACGAAAAAATAAAAGCACCAAATTCCAACCTTATCTAAATTGGAATTTGGTGCTTGGGTTTTGGAATTTATGAAAGTTACATTTTCACAAACCGTTTAACCGCCACATTGTTCGCAGATTTCAATTGAATCATATAAATACCTGCTGCTAATTCACTCGAATTAAAGGTGAAATTATCAGCGTCTTGCGAAATATTTTGACTGAAAATCAAGCGACCTGTTTTATCAAAAATATTTAAAGTGCCTGTAGTGGCTTGTTGCCAAGCAATCGTAATGTCGGCATTCGTCGGATTGGGAAATACTTGAATTTGTGCATTATCATCTATCGGATTTTCATTACTGACGACCATAGCTCCCGCATCATAAATCGTCAAATCGTCCAAGTAAAAACCATCAGATGCAGGATTATTAAAGTCACCATAAATGACAAATCGCAGGTAAACGTCCGAAGTATTTCCATAGGCGGAAAGGTCGATTTGCTCACGTATCCAGTCACGTTGTACGCCGTCATACACAGGGTCATTAGAAGGCTGAAAACTTTGACCACCAACAAAAAAGCTCAAACCAAACATCCCCGGTTTGGTATTTTCAGAACAGAGGTCTTGCCAAGTCGCAGCGTTGTCTGTGCTAATTTGTACTTGTACGTAATTGAAAAATTTAGTGAGGTCCCACTTGGCATAATACTCCAAGACAGGCGCATTTATACCTGTCAAATCAATAGCCTCGGCGAATACCAAATTATGCTCACCGCTACTCGTATTTCCTGCCGGTGAGTCGGTGATACAACCATTTTCGTTATAACCATCTGTATCTAAAACTGCCCAATCTGTCAGCCAATTATCCAAATTGCTACAATCATCAGCAAATACTGTTGGCGCGTTATATTCCTTTGTAATGGTCATCGTTTGTAGGTCGCGGATGCCGTTATTGAGCGTTATCGTAAAGTCGATGAATGTACCGTCGGGCGTATTTGGGTCAATCGAAACATCAGTTACGAGTTCCTCAAAATCAGCTCCTTCCATCGCCACTGCTGTCATAAAAGCCGTTGCAATATTTTGTACATACGGACTTTCAGAAGTCACGGACACGGCAAGGTTGCCACCAACTAAGCTGATGTGTTGTACACCAATTTTAATCTGTGCATCTTCCTGTGTGAGCGTGTAAGGCGTGAGGTCGTGGATTTTGCCGTAATTAGCGGCAGATTCCGCAAGTTGAAGCGACATTCTTAGGTGACGGTGCGCCTGTAACGGAATAAATCCGGGTAGAGGCCAGAAGCCGCCTTCCTGGTCTCTACCGATTTCGGGTGTCCATGCGGGAATGCCATTTTCGCCATAATACCAATCATCAGCTTCGCCATTGGTAGAATACAAAAGTTGATTGCCACCGCCATATGCGTAGCGATTGTGCTTGCACATTTCCTCACCGATTTTCTCAAAAAAGTCGTGGTCGGGCGTGTCATCAGGAATATGCCCCCATGGACTGAGTAGCAGGTTGGAATAGGAGTGATTATTAAACGCTATTGTAAAATTTCGACTCAATACGAAGTTGCGAATCGCTTGTGTTTCAGGCTCAGAAAATGGTTCGGTACCGCGATAGGTGTTGGAGTTGGGATTGCCACTTGACCCTTGATTGTCTTGCCCCCAAGCGTAGCTGTAATTGCGATTCAAATCTACTCCAATCGTACCGTCGCCATTATTTCGTCGGTTCTTTCGCCAGTATCCTCCCCCTTGAGGGTCAGTAGTTTCGTTGTAAATGTAGCCGTCAGGATTCAATACAGGCACGAAATACATCTCCGTATTATCCACAAGGTTTGTGATGTACTCATCCGTCCCATAATTTTCCAATAAAACCCACATGTAATACTGCAAATTTATCATTGAAAGCGGCTCGCGTGCATGGTGTACGCCATTATACAAAACCTCTGCTTCGTCTTCATCCATATTGGGATTATCAGAAATTTTTACATAATAAATCGGTCTGCCTTCTATACTCATCACCTCATCATCAATAGGTGCTTTTACAGTAATTAAGTTGGGATACATCTCCGCCATTCTATCCATATCCGTCAGTAATTCCTCATAAGTCGTAAAGCCGCCCATACTGCCGAGATTGAAATTTTGCGGTACGGGAATCTCACGGTCTTCGCAAGGGTCTGCATTGGCAGATTTGAGGGCAGATTCGGCTTTTGCCTGTTCGAGTTGAGCGATAGCTACGGGGAGTGCCGCCATATTTCGCTCGGCATGCCAACGCGATAAATCTTCGATTAATACATTGGTAGTCAAGTTTTTTTGCTGAATGAGTTCATATTCATATTCAGATAAATCTAAACGTAAAAATCGCGTACCATTGCGTTCTTCCATATGAATGCCGCAACGCAAATCAATCCCTGCCTCGGCGATTTTTTCGATGTCTGAATCATTATTAATCGTAATTTCTACTTTTTTATGAATGATTCTCTCGGATTGAGCAAAGTTGTTATTTAGGAAAAAAGAAAGGATAAAAAGAAAGGTAAAAGTCAATTTAAATTTCATAGTGATATTGCTTTTTGTGAAAAATTTTAGTTTGAGTAACCTGTATCAGATAAGACACATTTATGCATTTAATCATCTATTCATTTACTCATTATTTTTTGTAAAAATACGAATTTTAAAAGTGTTGTGTTGTTAATTTTTTCTCGTGTAAAATGTGGAAGAACGACCGTAATTTCGTATTTTTACGACAGAACTATATAACCTCTTTTCACGTTTAATGTTTGATTAATCCAACTAAACTAACTACAACATGGATGAACAACAAATTACGGAATTACTCAATCAAATTTTTGAAATAGAGAAAAAAATACAAGGCAGCCCCTTAGAAAAGGGTATCCAACGCAATATCAATCGAATGAAAATGCAGTTGGAAAACTCCGGTTATAGATACCATAATCCACTTGGCGAAGCCTATGACATCACGCGTCTCGACTGTGAGGCTATGGTAGCAGGCGAAGGTGCACAACAACTTAAAATTGTGGAAGTTATCAAACCAATCATTTATCATCAAACCAGCGGCAACACCATTATTCAAAAAGGAATTGTCATAACGGAGCAAGGTTAGCGGGTTGCGAGTTACGGGTTACGAGTTGCCAATAATTCGTACACGTAATACATAACCCGTAACTCGAAACCCGCAACCCGCCGTAACTCGAACAACATGAGCGAAACTATAAATTTTGGAATTGATTTAGGCACGACCAACTCGGCGATTGCCAAATATTCAGAGGGAAATGTGGAGGTTTTCAAAAATCCCATGAACCTCAAACAAACGCTGCCTTCGGTGGTGGCTTTTCGTAAAAATCGCATCGTCATCGGCGATAAAGCGCGTGAATTGGTGCAAAAAGACCCCGCAAATGTGGTCGGCACATTCAAGCGGAAAATGGGTACGGCAGACAAGTACCACATCCAATCTACGGGCGAGAAATATAGTGCCGAGGCACTTTCCGCTTTCGTGTTGAAGGAGTTGAAAAACTTCATTCATACGGATGAAAAACTGGATGCGGCGGTGATTACCATTCCGGCGTCTTTTGATACGATGCAATCCAACGCGACGAAAAAAGCAGGCTATGAGGCTGGTTTTCAACAAGTTGTTTTATTGCAAGAACCCATTGCTGCATCGCTGGCATACGCGAATAAAACGGCTGCTGACCTCAACGACCTCAAATGGTTGGTCTATGATTTGGGGGGCGGTACATTCGATGTGGCTTTGGTGGAAATCGAAGACAACGAAATGAAAATCACCGACCACGAGGGCAATAACTACCTCGGCGGTACGGATTTCGATAAGGCGATTGTGGAAAAACTCATCATTCCGCAACTTGAGATGGAAGGGACTTTTGCCAACTTGAATCAGGAGATGAAAAGTAGTTCGGGCAAATACAATCGCTTGTACAACTTGCTCTTATTCAAAGCGGAGGAAGCCAAAATCGCGCTTACAAACATGCCGCAAGCCGAAATCGAATTTGAAACAGAAGATGATACGGGCGAAGAACTCGACATCTACATGACGATTACGGTTCAGCAATTCAATGAAATCATCCAACCATACATTGACGGTACGGTGGATATGATTCAGCAGATGTTGATGCGAAATAATTTGTCGGGAGATGATATTGAATTTGTCTTAATGGTGGGTGGTTCGACCTATATTCCCGCAGTGCGACAAACCCTCAACGACAAACTCGGCATCAATGTCAATTGCGATATTGACCCGACTTCGTGTGTGGCTACGGGCGCGGCGTATTTTGCAGGAATGAAGCTGAAAGACACGCAAGGCGCGGCAAGTCAGGCAGCAGATTTGGTGGAATCTAAATTTGAAATCAAGACTGCCTTTAGCAAAGTGGAACAAGAAGCAGAAACGGCGTTTATCGCTAATATAGACGGCGAATTGGACGGACATTTTTACCGTATCACACGTAATGACGGCGGTTATGATTCGGGTTTAAAACCACTTCAAAAAAATATTGTAGAATATCTTCCGCTTGTTTCGGGCGTATTTAATGCCTTCACTTTCAAGGTGTTCGATGAATTTAATAATGTCGTACCGACCAATGTGCCGCCTATCGGTATCACTCAGGGCAAGTACAGCATCGACGGTCAGCCGCTTCCAAATGACATCTGCTTGGAGGTAGATGCGATTGAACAGGAAACGACATTTTTAGAATTAATTTTTAAGAAAAATACCATTTTACCCGCTAAAAAAACGATTGTCAAACAGGTATCGAAAAACATTCTGCGGGGTTCGGATGATGAGTTGGTCATCAACATTGTGGAGGGGCATGTTGAGAGTCTGGCTTCGGCAAATAAGACGATTGGATTCGTCAAATTTAGTGGTAAAGACTTGGAGCGAGACTTGATAAAAGGCTCTGATGTAGAGATGGTTTTTGAAATCAGCGAATCACGTGATTTGAAGGTCGAGGTGTATCTGACGATGACAGGGCAGGAATACGAAAATGTTTTTAATCCGTCTGAAACACACGTCAGTTTACCCGAAGTGCGACGCGAATTGGGTGATTTTAGAAAAAATATTGACCGAAAAATAAAAGAAGCCGAAATTAAAGAGGAATATGAGTCGGCAGCCCAATTGTCGGCAACTATTTCAGACATTGACGCACTCGAAAAACGCATCGACGCACTCAAAGAAGATGACGTAACAGACGAAAAATACCAAATCGATGAAGCCAAGCGACAAATCGCCCGACAGATACATCGTTTTTATAATAATACGGTGTTGAATAAGAAAATTGAGAAGTATTTTGAGACCAAAGGAAATGTATTCAGTGCCATTCTTTACGGCGATGCACTGCCGGAAGAAAAGCAGCGTTATGAGGATTTGATTAAAGATGAAAAGACCTTTTTGCAATCTGCTAATGTGAGTATTATTGATATGAAAATCACTCAATTAAGAGGAATTATCAGTAAAATGAACGCACGTTATCAGATGACGAATGAGGATGTTATTGCTCATTTTGATTATCTGAAAAGGCATAATTTTGTCAGTCGTGACAAGGCGCAGGAATTATTCAAAAAAGGCGATATTGCCCTCTCAAAAAATAATTTCGGCGGCTTATTATCGGTTGTAAATGACCTCTACCGTCTCAAACAAAGCGACGAAAATAACGACCCGAATATGTTTAAAAAATCGGGAACGGGACTAAAGTAACGGTAGACGACTGACGGTGAACGGTAGACGGGTAGGACGCGAGGTAGGACGTATTTTTTTGTATTTTTTGTATGAAAAAACGAAATACAATTTATTGGTCAATTGCCCTAAAACTCGCCTTGCATTTTCAAAATGCAAGGCGAGTTTTAGGGCAGATTTAAGTTCTAATTTCAAGCGAAAATGAAATATTCAAGTCCATTTCATTTATTACCGGAACGCGATATTTCGGCATTAGAATCTAACGATTTAAAACGTTGGAAAAAGGAACTATTGCTACAATTTGACCTCCAACAAACGACCACGATTGACATTGAAGGGAAGCAGTATGATAGAAATGGCGTCTTGCAAGCTTTTGATAATCTGAAAGATATGCCGGAATACCACTGGCGATTGTACCAAAACAAACCTTTGTTGGATTTTGTGGAAGGAGGCTACGTTAATTTTTTTGACGACGAAGAAAACTGGGTAGATTTTGAAGATATTGCTTATCGTAATTGGTTGGGACAGTGGTTTATTCCACAATACGATGACATGATATTTGAGATGACTGAAGTAGAAGATGACTGCACGAAAGACATGCTCGACACCCTCGAAACCTCCGATTTTCAACTGCCACAAGAATGGAATTACGAAGCCTTCATAAAGACCAATCGCTTTTTTAAAAACTTCATTGAAAAAGGCACTACTGCCCTCAATAACGGATTTGTGGTGAAGGGTAAAAAAGTCAAATTAGCACCCGAAGTGCATCCATACATTAATCTTTATTATCTTCAGGTATTGGATGTTTTGCCCGATAATGGTATTCGTCAGCAATATGCCGATTTTTCAAATAAGGTGATATTAAAAGTATTTTCCGAAGAACGATACATAGAGTATTTTGATAAAGAAAGTCTCCATACCGTAGAAAAAGCTGCTGAGATAAATGCTCTTGTGAACAATGATACTTTTTCCAAAGAATTACTGAACCATATTAAGGACTACCGGAGTCGGCGTAATTGGCAAACTGCCCGGATTATATTTGTAATGTTGAAAATTCTTTTAATTGTTCTGAGAAGAGGAAGGTAAAAAATGAAATATATCAGCCCATTTCACCTCCTACCAAAGCGCGACACAGGCGCATTGACCAACGACGAACTAAAGCGTTGGAAGAAGGAATTATTGCTACAATTTGACCTCAAACAAAGTACTACAATTTACATTAACCGAAAAGAATACGATAAAAATGATGTACTACAAGCCTTTGATAACCTGAAAGATACGCCGGAATATCATTGGCGACTGTATCAAAACAAATCTTTGTTGAATTTTATTGAAAAAGGACAAACGGATTTCTTTTATGACGATAAAAAATGGGGGACTTTTGAAGATATTTCGTATCGAAATTGGTTAGCGCAGTGGTTTATCCCAATGTATGATTATATGTTGGCGAATGCGACGAGCGTGCCAAATCGTAGAGCAGTCAACTCATTAAAACAACTTTTCAACAATGGTTTTGTACTGCCGCAAGAATGGCAAGACGAAGCCTGCCAATCGACCTATCGTGCTTATGCACATTATGTGAAGCAGGCAGAAAATATGCTGGATGATGAGCCGATTATCAAAGGTGATAAGGTGACACTCAACCCCGAAATTGAACCTTTCCTGAGTGAGTATTATGCCGAGATATTGTGCATTTTACCTGAAAATTTTGCGGGCATCCGCGAAGATTACGGCGCATTTGCTCATAATGTCATCGCAGAGGTATTTGACCAGCCGAGAGACCATGATACCATCGAAAAAAATACCTTGAAATTGCTCAAAAAAGCGGCTAAAATTGATGTCAAAATTCGTAATGACCATTTTTCTAAAGGACTTTTAGCTGATATGCGATACAATAAATTTTTTGGTAAAATTGACGATTGGGGATTGAGCGGACCACTCCTGTTATTGATTTTTGCCTTGATTTTTGGAGCCATTGCAAAAATTGGTGGCTGCAATGAGACGCAACCCGAAGGAAAATCTATTCATTATCATTTTATCGAAAAAACACCATCAACCATCAAAGAATTATGAAATACACCAGCCCGTTCCACCTCTTGCCCGTGCGCGATACGCAAGCACTCACGACCGATGGATTAAAACGTTGGAAAAAAGAACTCATGCTCCAATTTGACCTCAATCAAAACTCTGTTATTGAGATTAACGGAGAAGAACATGACAAAAATGATGTATTAAAAGCCTTTGATTTACTCAAAGATAAACCGGAGTATCATTGGCGATTGTACGAAAATAAACCCTTATTGGACTTTATTGAAGAGGAGGATATTGATTTTTTTAAAGACAGGAAAAATTGGGTGTCTTTTCAAGATATTTCTTATCGTGAATGGTTGGCTCAATGGTTTATTCCGACACACGATAATGTGGTATACAAATGCATTGATAATGAAAATGACAATGCTTTGTTCACATTAATTAATGTTTGTAACTCCGAATTTACTCTGCCGGATACTTGGTTGGGAGCAGCTTACGCAAAAACTTATGGTTTCTTCACAAATTTATTGGCACAAACGAATCGCTTCTATAACCAACGCTGCTTTACTTACGATGGTGAGATAGAGCTCTTACCCGAAATTCATGAATATATCAACCTGCATTACATAGAAGTTATGGGTTTTTTACCCGAAGAATTTGAGCATATACTCTGGGATTATGCTTTTTTTGCTCATCATATTGCCGATGATGTATTTAAGGAGATGAAGCCGCTTCGCAACATAGAAAGAAAGTCTCTTAAAACGCTGAAAAAGGCACTCCAAATTGATGTTCAGGTTCGTGGCGACGAGTGGTCTATGGATACGCTGGCAGAAGTCGAAACATATTTTGAAATACCTAAAGCACACAGTGAGCTAAAAAAAGGGTTTATAATATGGCTCATTGGGATGATTATAATGTTTGTTTTATTCCGCTGCTAAGAGGTTGTGAAAATGATGGAAGTAACATGAAATATACTAGCCCATTCCATTTATTGCAGGAGCGTAATACCAGCGCATTCACCGATGATAATTTAAAACGTTGGAAGAAGGAACTAATGCTCCAATTTGACCTCAATCAAAGTACAATTATCAATATTAACCGAAAAGAATACGACAAAAGCGATATTCTACAAATCTTTGATAACCTAAAAGATAACCCGGAATATCATTGGCAATTATACCAAAATAAACCCTTGTTGGAGTTCATCGAAGATGGCTATGTTGATTTTTTTGACAATGAGGAAAGCTGGGCAGATTTTGAGAATACCTCTTATAGAAACTGGTTGGCGCAGTGGTTTATGCCGCAATATGACGATACCATTTTTCAGATAGCAGAATCCGAAAATCCAAATAATCCCGAAATATTTGAGACGCTCGCAGAATCGAATTTCCGACTTCCTGAAGAATGGCAAGACCAAGCACTGACCAAAACCCATCGCTTTTTTAGCAACTTTATTAAAAAGGCTGAAGAGACACTTGAATATGGGGTTTTACATGGAAAAAAGATAGGATTACCGCCCCAAACTCATCCATATGTAGACGAGTATTACTGGAATATACTGAAACTCCTGCCCGAAAATTTTGATGGGATGCGCGATGAATACGCCGAATTGATGTATAATACCGTAGCTTTGATATTCTACCCACAACGTAGACTTAAAGATGTCGATAGGAAAACCCTCGAAACCCTCCAAATTGCCTCTAAAATCACCTATGATTATTATCAGGATAAGGATTCGTGGGAACTTAATGTGAACATCAAAGCGCACCTTATTGAAGAAGATAAACATTGGACTTCGCCGTCGAAATTGTCGGGATGGGCAGTCCAATTGTGTTTTATGTTGTTCATCAGCATGTGCGGAGTTTTTTTGAATAATGATGACGATACATTCGAAACTCACGTTATACCTTATGAACGGGTGAATAACTCGTATAATTCCACAAATAACTTCTTTAAACAAACATATAATTCAAATAACACCGACATATATATCGGCTTGATTTCCGGTAAATGGAAAGCTAATTTTATGAATCCTCAATATGCAGGTGTGGAAAAAACACTCGAATTTAAGGATAAATCCGCCGGAAAAGCCTCTATCAAGATACCCGGAAAAAAAGAAGATGACTTTTGTGCTATAAAGGCAGATTTTACATGGATAAAAAACGGAAATAATATCTCTATCCTTTACGAAAAATTTAAAATTACACGCGAATTTGAACATCAGGACGACAACCAAGAGGCAATACGAAGACATATCTTGAGGAATTATACCGAACAACTATCTACTGATAATCCGTTTAATCAATACGGACTTGTAACTTTGGAAAAAGAACATGTTCGTTATTACAAAAAATCTTCATCAGAGATACAAAAAAATACGGGTAAATGAATAGATACACCAGTCCATTCCACCTCTTGCCTACGCGCAATACGCACGTACTCACCGCCGACGGATTGAAACGTTGGAAGAAGGAGCTTATGCTTCAATTTGACCTCAATCAAAATGCTGTCATCGACATTGATGGAAAAGAGTACGATAAAAACGACATCCTACAAGTCTTTGATTTACTGAAAGATAGACCGGATTTTCATTTGCGTTTGTATCAAAATAAACCTTTGTTAAATTTCATCGAAAAGGGAGATGTTAGTTTTTTTGAAAGAGAAAAAAACTGGGAAGATTTTTGGGATACATCGTATCGGGATTGGGTAGGGCAGTGGTTTATTCCGGCGTATGATAGCATGGTGTATGGATTGGTAGAGGATAAAAGTTTTCAATCTTTGGAGGCTTTGCGGAATTTACAATCATCCAAATTTCACCTGCCCGAATCATGGGGATATGAGGCGCATCAAAAAGCATTTCGTCACCTTAGTCAATTCATAGAAAAGGCGGATGTGGCACTGGATAACATGCCTCCTGCTGAATCTCCAAGAATTGAATTGCAAGAAAAAATCCGCGAATACGTCGATATGTATTACGCAAATTTGCTTAAGATACTACCGGAACAATTTGAAGGTTTACGGCGTCAGTACGGCAATTTTGCTCACAATGTCATTGCGAGTATTTTTTATAAAGAAAGAAAATTCAAAGATATTGAGCGTGGCTCGCTGATTACGCTGCGCGATGCCGCCCGAATTGATATTGAAATTCGTGATGACGATTATTCTAAGGGATTGCTGCCACTTATCGAGCAGTACCTTTTGGGAGAACGCCAAACAAGCTCCAAAGAAAAATCGAATTACTGGTTGTGGATACTGTTTGTGGTCGCCATTTTTGCCTTGCGGGTGTGTCGTCATATGCCTTCAAATAATAATGAATTTGCCAATACCACAATTATAAATTATGATAATATTGATTACTTTAAAGAGGTCAAAAAGTATGATTTAATTGGTGTTTGGAATGCAGTACAATCCGGTAATATCACAAAAAAACTCACATTCGTCAGTGACTCTTCGGGCACGATGGTGGCATTGATTCAAAACCCTTCTACGCAAGAAGTATGCAAAATTACAGGTGAATTTACGTGGACTTTAATCAATTCGGAACTTGATGTGTACTATAAAAATATTCAGTTAGTTGAAGATTTTACTCAACCTAATTCGGTAGATGACCTACTAAAAAGCAAAGTTTTAGATGATTTTTCAGAATCACTCAAAGTACATGCAAAGCGAGTGGATAACACCGTAATAGTCAAAAGACTTACAAACAAAGAAGTCACCTACAAGCGCGACGCGCCCGTTCAATTCACAGTCCAATATTTAGAATTCATAGCTGAAAAAGAACGATACAATAGAGAAACTGCCTATGTGATGAGCCGCTATGACCGTTCAAAAACCGCAGGAGAGTTCGACATCGAACGAGGTAATGACGGCAATTGGTATGCTTATTATGATAATGAAAAAGTAATGATTGCAGAGAGCAAAATGTATTATGGCAAATACGCTTTTGTGTCGCTCAAATGGGCGAAAAAACAAGGCAATTGGAGTAAAGGAGGGCGTTTCAAAGACATTCGTTATACAGATGCTAATAATAGAACACACATCGGTGATTTGGAAATGTACTTCACATTGGTAGATGGCTTGCAAGTCAAATTCAAAGCCGGTACACAGGGACTTCAAGCGGATAATCTACAGGAAATCGCAATAGAAGAAACACCGCCACCGCCACCGCCACCAAGCAAATCAAAATTTGAACCCACAGGAAAATTATCTGCCACACCCCTCGAATTACCCAAGATGATGAGCATCCCGGCAGGTACATTCACGATGGGCTGTACCGCCGGAGATAAAAATTGTAATAGCGATGAAAAGCCTGCACACAAGGTTACCTTGGATGGCTTTCGTATGAGTCGCTATGAAATTACGAATGCTCAATACTGCGTTTTTCTCAATGAAAAGAAAAAACATAATGGTACGAAAATTTGGGTAGAGATAGACCACACAGCATCCGGCATTACACTCGAAAATGAGGTGTATAGCCCCAAACCGGGCAAAGAACACCAACCCGTTGTCAAAGTCACTTGGTACGGCGCGACTTCATATTGTCTTTGGTTGAGCAAAAAGACAGGCAAAAAATACCGTCTGCCCACCGAAGCCCAATGGGAATACGCCGCACGCGGAGGCACATCGCACATATACGCAGGTAGCAGCAATGTCAATCGTGTAGCTTGTTATTATGAAAATACCCGCCAAATTTGCGCTGTCAACAGTACTCGCAAACCTAATGGCTACGGCTTATACGATATGAGTGGCAATGTATGGGAATGGTGCGCCGATTGGTACAAGGAAAAACATTACGCGAAAAAGACTTCACCGCAAAAAGGTCCTTCAAGTGGTTCAAAGCGCGTCCTCAGAGGTGGTGCATGGACGGAAGACGAACCAACTTGCCGGGTATCGCATCGCAGTTGGTATTATCCGACTTATAGTAGCAATAATTTGGGATTTCGATGTGTGGTGAATGAATAGAATGAGTGAATGAGTAAACAGCATGGAAAACATTTACTCATTTAGGTAGTCCTATACTTGTAATACTACTATTTGCGTATTTTTTTTGAACCACGAAGGACACGAAAAACACTAAGACCAAACAGACGCAAAGGTCACTAATCCCGATAGCTATCGTGGATATAGAACACTGTAAATGAAGTTTTTAGTCGGCTTAGTTTTCTTTCGCGTTAATTATGTTTTCGTGTCCTTCGTGCGCTTAGTGGTTCAGAAAAAACAGCATTACAAAAGTAGGACTACCCTCATTTATTCATCTTCTCATTTACTCATTAAAAAGACCGACTATCGAAAAACATCAATAGTCGGTCAACATAAGGAGGTGCGGATTTGCAAATCCGCTTATTACCTCAAAAGTATGTTCTATATTTTACAATTCAAATTATTGCTTATCAGAAATAATTATAAGACAATTGAAGATAATAAGTTGATTACTTTCTAAAGTAGAAATTACCCTCAATAGAAGAATTCTCCCACGGCACTTGCATACCTTGTGAAAGTCGGCGCACATTCGAGCGGACAATCTTGAAAACATCCTCAATACGAAGATTAGGATAACGCAAGGCTTTAATCAATTCTTGGGTGTATAAGCCATTCGTACCTTCACCGTCGGAAGCTACCGAACCGGGCGAGGTCGCATAAGCGATAAATGTCCCGATAGGCGGCACGGCAATACCTGCCAAACCATTTCTCGCGGAGCGATATTTTGCTGCAAACGGATTGTCTCTACAAGCATCTAATACGATGATATTCATATCATTACCCGAGTTTTCAAATTCATCGAGCAAGTAACCCAAATGCACTGATTTATACTTAATATCTTTCTCTTTCTTAATGTCGGCACTAACAGGAACAAGGTAATTTTCACCATCCACCTGAACACCGTGTCCTGCAAAATAGAACATGCCTACGCCACCTTTCGTGCGGAGTTTTTCGCCATAATCATTAATGGCAGTTTCCATTTGCTGATAATTGAGGTCTTTATAATGCATGACTTCAAAACCCACTTCACGGAGGACTTTCGCAACAGAATCCGCATCATTACGCGCATTAGGAAGCGGTGAAATATTATAACCACTATTACCAATGATAAGCGCGATACGCTCTTGGCTTCCCGTGCCTTTATCTGTAACAGGCACAGGATTTTCCATGGTCAGCGTATAGCTATTGGTATATTCATTACCGCGTGAATCAGTAGCTTCGACCCACAAATCACGTTGCCCGACCGCCAATGTCACGGTCGCATCAAAGTCAGTACGCTTCGCACCCGGACGGCTCAATGCCGCCTGTACGCCACCAACCCATACGCTGCTCACACCACTTTCATCTATCGCATAACCACGTACACGTAGTGTATTGCTTTTAGCTACAACAGTAAAACCACGCGATACCGCAGGCTCAGTAATCGTGACTTGAGGAGCAACTCTATCGCCATGACTTGTAGTCGTTGGTGGCGTTGTGGTAACTACTGTAGTTGTAGGAGTACTACCGCCAACTACAGGGACAGAAGGCACTGTCATTCCGGCGATTTCTTCTGCGATATTGCCATCGCGCCAAATACCCGCCCTGCGCTTCATGTCAGGGAAGAAGTATACACCTTTACCATGTCTTCTGGCATTTTGCCATTCACCTACATACTTGCTGCCATCGGGCCAATAGTACGTGCCTGAGCCGTTTTGCTTGCCGCCTTTGAATTCGCCTTCGTAGCGTTGTCCGCTATTCCATACGTATATGCCGACACCATTGATACAGTCACCTTTTGTACATCCTTTACTTGTGCTGCTTGATGTGGTTGTTGTTGTTGTTGTTGTTGCAGCAGCAGTAGTGGTGGTAGTAGTTGTAGGTCGGGTGGTTGTGGTGGTTGTATTTGTATTTGCAGTCGGGGCAAGTTCGTTATCTCTCCAAGTACCTGTCTTGGAGACACCATTTGGGCTGTAGAATGTACCTGCGCCATTGCGTTTACCGCTTTGCCAATTGCCGGAATATTTACTGCCGTCAGCCCAAGTGTATGAGCCGCGTCCTTCAAATTTTCCATTGCGCCAACCGCCTTCATAGCGTTCGCCATTCTGCCAGATGTATAAGCCTTGACCGTTTTCACAATCGCCACTGACACAGCCGTTTGTCTTGGCTGTTGCAGTTGTCGTAGTTGTGGTCGTATGTTGTTGTGGCGTGAGTTCTTTGACGACTCTACCGTGTTGCCACTCAGCGTATTGCGATTTACCGGTTGCCCAATAATACGTACCTGTACCATGTTGTCTGCCGTTTTGCCAGTCACCATCGTAGCGATGTCCGTTGGGCCAACTGTATTCGCCGCTACCATGCATTTGTCCATTGCGGAAGCTGCCTTCGTAGCGTTCTCCGTTTTGCCATTGATATGTTCCTACACCATTATAACAATCGCCACTGACACACGAACCAAGTTGTTGTGCATATGTAGTCATACTCATCATCAAGAATCCGATAAGTGCAATTAGGCTTGTGGTGCTTTTTGTGATATGCTTCATCTTATTAAGTTTTGAAGTTTAAGTTTAAGAGTAAGTTTAAGTTTAAAAATTTAATTGAAAATTAAATTTATATATTATAAACATTATTAATTATTTTTTTTTGAAAAAAAATAATTTTTAAACTTAAACTTAATCTTACGACTTAAACTTACTCATGTTCAAGTTCTATAACAACAGGGACGATGCTGTGTTGTCCTGCATTGGCTGAGAACACGAGTCGGTTGTTGATATTTTGATATTCGATGTGATTTTGGGGAACGAGTTGATGCCAGAGGACTTTGTAGAGGCGTTGCATAAAATTACCACTCATGCGTTCCATTTCTTGCATCACTAAATCCATACGGATAGGGCGTTTTGAATATAGAACACAAATATAATCTTTTCCTTTGGTTTGGTCCATCTGAAACATGCTACCGCCGCTTGGCAATGTCATACGTGAATTTTCAACGGAAATGTACGCGGTTTGATTCACTCGGGGGAATATTTGCGTATTTTTTTTCGTCAAATCTGCACCTATCACATACACAAACCCAATATCATTATTTGTCATTGACATTTGATAATTCGTACCCGAATAAAATGGGCGCGTAGGTTTATACAAGTTGCCATCCAATGTCATATCTACAGCGCGTCCGCTGATTTGCAGCATTACTTCTCCCGATAGAATATTGTCTTTTGAAGAAGTTGTTGAAATGGAGGTGCTTGGTTTGGTGGGTTTTGTCGTGGTAGTCGTTGGTGGCTTTGGTTTCGTTGTCGTGGTTGGTTTTGGCTTGGGTGGGGGAGGTGTGTTTGTCGTGACCGTTGGTTTTTTGACACCACCCGCGATGTTGTGTACGGCTGCGCCTTTTGGCATAGTGATGTAGCCACGCATATTGAGCGCGGCGTAGTTCATACGAGCAAATTGCCCTTTGGAAAATCGCTGGCGGCAACCGTCAGCGGAGTATGCCATGATATTTTTGGGATCGGGGCGGTATTTTTCGCCGCGTGCATCGCTACGCGTACCTGTGTAATTGCAATTGCGGTCTACTTCATTGATAATCATGGGGTCGGCAGGCGTATCGCAGAGGTTGTCACCCGCTTTTTCGCAATTGCGGATACCGACCGAGCGCGTAACAAGTTCTTTTTCTTTGCCGCGTCCATGTGTGTGATAGAGCGAAAAGAAATGCCCCAACTCATGAATGAGCGTCGTGCCGCCATCTACGCAAGCGTTGTCCAGAATGATGCGGTCTCTGTCTGCATGAGAAGAGCTTTTATTGGGATAGTAGGAGTAGCCGCAAACCTGCACTTTACCTTTGTAGACAGAGCCAAAGAAGTAAAGGTTGATAACGTTGTCTACATCGTGCTTGCTACAAAGTTCTTGCTCGTAGGCGTTGCTAAAATTATAATATTTGTCAGCGTCAATATAATTGATACCCTTGAGCATCACGAAACGCAAATTAGCATTGATGTAATGCTCGTTGACTTGCTGAAGGGCTGCCATGAGGGAAGCCTCATTCATACCGCCTGTGCGATTGGCACGACGTACAATATGTACTTTTACGGGGAAATCGCGTACTCCGCGTGTAATATTGGGATTAAAACTTCGCATGGGAGTTTGTGAGTTTTGGATGTAGGCGTGGTCTTCTTCCGTCAGTTCGGCGCCACATTGGGCGTGAAGATTGCCATAAACCAAAGTCAACAAGAGGGCTATTGATATTCCGATATATTTCATTCGCAAGTTATTTTTTTTAATAGCCGGCGGCTGGTCGGTCGGCAGTCCGCCGCTTATACGTGAAGCAGTTTTACGCTAAAGCGGCGGACTGCCGACTGACTAACCGCGGACATTTTTCATATTCTTCGACACAATTATTTTCGTTTTACACGTATCATTTTGCCAATTTTATGCCATAAATAACATTTTCGTAAACACTAAAACGGGACTTTAACGTAAAACGGGCGTATCTTTTTGAAGTTTTAGCGTTTTATTAACTTGTAAATTGCGAGATTTAATTGAAGGATTCGTCGGTGAAATGTAAGATTTGGTCGAACTTTGAAGATTTATCAAGCATTTGTGGAAATAAATCCTATATATTTGTGTTGTATTATTAACCGATGAAAACGTAGCTACACTACAATGCGATAATGCTTAAATGATGAAATGCGAGAATGATAATTAACTGAAAAAAGTAACCTGATTCGATTGATGTTTTTTAATTCAAATGAACTTTTTTATCTGTTTATTCGTGTTTTTAACATAAATCAAAATTTAATCCGAAATTAAATAACCTTTTAAACTTAGAACATTTTATGTCCACACTTTAACTCTAACTTAAACAACCTACACATAGACGTTACTGCACATAACGTAAATTTTGTTTTTTCGAGAATAACTCCATGTCAGGCAATGACTTTTTCATGCCATAGCAACATGTATGTATAAACTCGAAGTAACAGAAACATTCACTAACAAACTCAAGTTGTGAACTTGAGAAAATTTCAAATCACAAATTCCAAATTCCAACAAAAACAAAAAAACAACTACGTACTTAATTTGGAATTTGGTAATTGGATTTTGGAATTTTCAAGTTGGTTACAACTTGACTAACTATTAAAAACTCAACTAATGAAAAATCCATTGAAAGTAATCTCAAATCTCAGCCTTCTCCTTGCAATTGGTTTATTTTTTAGCTCTTGCGGAAAAGACACCCTTACACCAGCCACCGACATTGATGATATCCAAGCCCTTACAAGTACAGAAATAGCTTGTGTTGACATCAATTTACATGTTTACCTCGAAGGTGCATATGCTCCTGACAGAGGCGAAATGACGACTGACCTCCACATTAGAGGCTTGCTACCCGGACAAACGTTCAACGGTATTGGCACGCCTACGCCCGATGGTCAACCTTATGATGTTGCCCCCTGGAATTATCCCGGAAAAGAAGGCGATAACTGGACAGATGCCAACTATACAGGTAGCGAAACAGACTGGATTTTGGTCAGTTTTCGTACGGATATAACGAAAAGCTCAGAAATCGCAGCCGCAGCAGCTTTGGTTAATAAAGACGGTAGCGTGACCTTTGTGGATGAGTGCGTGCTTGAATCTGATATTGCAGATGAAGTCTATGTAGTCATCGAACACCGCGCTCATATGGGCATTATGACGGATAAACCCGTTGATATTACAGACGGTGATTTGACTTATGATTTTCGTGTACAAGATAGCTACACAAATGGTCTCGCAAGTGTTGGTCAGAAAGAAATCGCTCCCGGCGTATGGGCAATGTACGCAGGTGATACCGACCAAACGGACGCGGTCAGCTACGACATCAATGGTTCAGACAATATTTGGTATCTGCACAACGGCAGTTTCAATATTTACCACGTTGCCGACTGTAATCTTGACGGAGATATCAACGGCGCAGATAAGCACATGTGGATGGCAAATAATGGTTTCTCGTCAAGAGTGCCTAAGTAAAGTTCAAGCACAAGTGTCAAGTTCAAGTGCAATTTGAACTTTAAAATAATTACGAATGATGATAGCAGGATGTTTCTTCGGAGGCATCCTGTTTTTTTATTTTGCTGCCTGTATCAATTCCTCTATTTTTTCTTCCAGCCATGTGCGTTCTATTAGAGGTTTGAGTTCAGTGAGATTGTTTTGGAGGGCTTGGAGGTTAGCTTGGGTGAGGGGTTCGCCATAGATGAGTTTCTTTTTGCGACTTAGGATGCGCTTGAAAAAGTTGGTGAAGTTGCTGTATAGCAGACGGGTGGCTTCTGCCATGTTTTTGTTGTTGCCTTCGAGGAGGTATTGGCGGAGAGCTTCAGTTTCGTAATTGATGGGATGAGTGTCGGCATTGTCGATATTGAGCGTTTGGGTGTCGTAGAAGATTTTGGTATAGAGGATTTTGAATTGAACATGATAGACGAAATCCTCTGCTGTGTTGATTTTGCCAAGACACTTTTGTGCTGTATCATATTGTTTTAATTCAAAAGCGAGTAGGGCTTGGTAATAGTTGACAAAAATATCACGCACTTTTGGATTGAGTAATTTTTTATGTTCTTCAAAAAAGGTTTGCACCCAATCTATCTGACGGAGTGCCAATGCCGTTTTAACAATATGTACAAATTGATGTTCGGAAAAATACGTTCCTGCTGACCAACATTTTAAGGCTATTCCTTTTTCATAGACCTCGAAGCGCTCTTGTATAAATTGTGATTCTCCGTAGAGAATCTTCCAATTACAGTGATTGGTCATGTGATTGAAAAATTGTCGAATATCTGTTGTTCCGAAGTTTTCAAGATATTTAAATAGATACTTTTTTAAGTCATAGTAATCTTCTGCTTTTTCATATTCGAGTAATTTTAATAAAGAATAATATACACGGATAATAGGAATTTCGTTATCAGGATGAACTTCAAGAAAGTCCCTGATATATTTTAGAAAAGGATAATTATACTCAACTTTTAGAATTTTTTCACGATTGATCATTGCACAATAGTATTTCAGACTTTTACTGAAATAGGACAGTCTTAATGTCTCTGTAACACGCTGTAAATCAGCATCAGTATTGCGATTTCCCAGTAGAATTGTCAAATAAAATTCCATTTCGGCTAAGGCAAATATATCTTCATGATATTTAATGTCTTGTAGTTGAATACTTTCAAGTTTGTTTTTTGATTTATTTAAAATAGATGGGATTAGTGAATACGTTGTCTTTTCTAAATAGGTATCCATTATACGGCGTTTTGCCTGAATCTCGTCTTGTTGTATATTCTTCCACAGCAGAAAGTTTTGTGTTTGTATGTACAATAAATGTAGCGTTTGCAAAAGTACCTTTCGATGCTTTTGAGTAACAGGCTTTTTTTTCGATGAGCTGGAAATCACCCCAATGGACTTGAGTAAAATACGTTCATTGAGTGGTGGTGTCGTAGTCTGCCACTTGTTCTGGATACAGGTATAAATTTGAATCACCTTTTTAGAGCTATTATGAATGGGTGAACGCAACCATAAACCTAGGTCTTTCAACTCCTCTTTGTTAAACTCTCGTAGTAAAACCAACACTTTTGAATCATTTATAATGCCTTTTTTCATTTTTTTCTAAGTTTTTTGTAGACGCTATGGGTGTATTTTAAAAATTGATAATCAATTATTTAGTTAATGTTAAGCTTAAAAAATTAAGCTTTTAGCGCTTTAAAATTAAGGTTTTTATCTGAATAACTACGTTTCTTATACCTTTTATTCACTATATATTTGTGGTGTAATCAAAAGAGATTACTATCAAAAAAACACGACACTTTATTTACTAACATTTTTAAACCATTTTGAAAATGAAATTTCTAATGTATGCTTGTACTGCTTGCTTAATTTCTGTTCTTTTCATAAGTAACATACAAGCACAAAATTACTCATCCTCACCTATTACTATGGAGATTCATAAGGTGAGCAGCCACTGCTTTGATGTCACTGCTGATACTGAAAATACTTATGATAAAATCACACTCTATGGTAATGGCGGTAATGGTATTTCTCGGATAGAGACTAACATCATTAATGAAGAAAACACCACAACTTGTATTGGACAAATTTGCTTTGATGATAGCACACCTATAAATGCTTATGGTGCTCCACGCACCATTCACTGTGCCGTCTGGAAAGAGGGACAAATACAACACAGAGATGGCTGCACAGTAACTATCGGACCGGGGTAGAATTATCATTAACCCGAAAAACAATATTTAACACTATAAAATCAACGAATATAGTTATCTCTATTAATCGCAAAATAATGTCGATTGAATAAGTCTCGGCTAAAATATTTGAATCAAACAGTAAAGCCAGAGCTTTTGAATTATTCCTGCTATCAATAGAGGTGACTATATCTTTTATGACACTTTATTTATTAACTTTTTAAACCATTTTGAAAATGAAATTTTTAATACGACTATGCTTTGTGTGTCTAGTTGCCACGATAGGATGGAGTAATGCACAAGCTC
>JAHDEO010000058.1 GCA_020628725.1 Saprospiraceae bacterium | reverse complement strand
AGAGGAATTTAATTTCAACCTCAAAAGCAAGCTCAACTTCAACTTCAAAAGCAACAAAATAATTGATTTGCCGTAGGCAAATTTTTCAAATTGAAGTTGAGGTAGCTCTTGAGGTTAAAGTTTTTTTAGTGTGTTGGCTGCGATGTTGCAATGCGATAATGATTGAAGTATAATAAAAAAGTTGCCAAGCATTTTGGAAATGCTTGGCGACTGTATTGAAATTCAGTATTTTAAAATTATTTACTGATGTTACGCAGATAATCAAAAACGCCGATAGGCGTGGCTCATTTAGTAGCCCCAAGTTTCAACTTGGGGTTCAAAATCGAAAGACACCTTCGAGTGCCGTCAGGTACGGTACATATTGGGATGCACCATACCTAAAGGCACTTCAATGTCTGTGTTAATATTTCCCCCAAGTTGAAACTTGGGGCTACCATATCGGTCAAGCCTAACGGCTTTTTCAGATTTTGCGTAACATCAATTATTTATTGTATTGCCATCCAAGTGATGACGATATCTCCATTCATCGCACCATTGATGCCCTCAACTTGAATCTCAGCACTTGTAGGTGTGACATTGCGGACATTGTAGGCGAGGGGTTCGTTCACGTTTGTGGGATTGGTGACGGACACAAATATCATCGGGTTGCCGTTGAAGCCACTATAGTCAATTTGTACTGCCGTTGCAAGATTATTGACTAATCCTGAGAATGTTTTTTGACCGTACTGTATGTTGGCGATAGACATAGAACTACCAACTTTGATACTATCCGTGCGGATAAGTCCTTTCACATGTAACTGTGCCTGTGGGTCGTCTGTACCAATACCGATTCTATCGTCGAAGTGGTCAACAAATAAGAGGGCATTGATGCCATCACCGCGTATGAGCATGTTGCCATTGTCTACATCCACTAAGTGTTCGGGTGTCGCTGTTCCAATACCGACTCTGCTGCTATCGTGGTCAGCATACATGAGTGCATTGATGCCGTCGCTGCGAATGAGCATGTTGCCATTGTCGATATCAACGAGGTGTTCGGGATTCGGATTGCCGATACCAATGTGGTCATTTTGTGTATCGGCGTAAAGTAGGGCGTTGATTCCATCACTTCTGATGAGGAAGTCAATATCGTCGTTGTCAGGATTGACGGCAAGTGTGGAGTTGATAGCATCCACTTGTGCGGCTTTTTTGCCGCCTGTAACCAGTTCCCAAGTATCGGGTGCAGGAAATGCCATCCATGTATCAGGGTCATCATTGTGATAAATGGTGTCATTGACGCCCAATGTACCATTGATGTCTAAGGTATAATCAGGCGTAGGTGTGCCGATACCTGTATTTTGTGCTACAACTGCTCCGCTAAAAAGGAGTATTGCAAGGAGGAATAAAAATCTTTTCATGGATAATTAATCAAAACTTATGAATGAAAAGGTGTATGATTATTTAAGTCGTAAGCATGTTACACTGTAATGTGATACTTACGCTATTTTTTTATTATATTATCTATTCGAAGGCTATCCAGTTGACAATGATATCACCGTCGATTGGATTACCAAGTGCTTTAATGAAGATGATGGCACCTGTGGGTGAAACACTACCTACATTATAACCCATCGGTTCGATAATTGGGGTAGGACTGCTGGCGGATACAAGTATCTTTGGATTGTCTGTAAAACCAGTGTAATCTATCCCTATAGCAATAACAACAGTTCCCGAAAGACTACGTATTTCCTGTCCAAATTGCATATTTTTAATGGACATGGAATTACCTATTTGAAGGCTATCTGCAAGAGTAGCTCCTTCGACGTGTAAGGTTGCTTGTGGATTGTCTGTACCAATACCTATTTTATTATCAAGATGATCGACGAATAATAAGTTGTCGATACTATTTCCTTTCACACGTACATTGCCATTGTCTATATCTAATAAGTGCTCCGGACCGTCTGTACCAATGCCGATTTCACTGCTGTTGTAGTCGGTGAACATCAAAGCATTAATGCCATCGCTACGAATAAGCATGTTGCCATTGTCGATATCAACGAGGTGCTCAGGATTCGGGTTGCCGATGCCAATGTGGTCGTTTTGGGTATCAGCATAAAGTAAAGCATTGATGCCATCACTTCTTATAAGGAAATCAATATCATCATTATTGGAGTTGACAATAAGTGTGGAATTGATGGCGTCTACCTGTGCAGCTTTTTTGCCACCAATAGTCAATTCCCAAGTATCAGGTGCTACAAACGCCATCCATGTATCGGAATCATCATTGTGATAAAGGGTGTCATTGATACCCAGTAAACCATTGATGTCAAGGGTATAATCAGGCGCAGGTGTACCAATACCTGTTGCAATTTGTGCTGTAACCGCCTTGCTCAAAAATAATATCGTGAGAAGGAGTAAAATTCTTTTCATAGATAATTCCAACATTTGTAAAGAAGAATGCCTGATTACTTTTTTATACCAAAAAAGAAATCGACAGCAAGTATTTAAGAGCTTGTTTAAAATACTTGCTGCCGATTTTATTTTTATCATTTTATACACTATTCAATAGCCATCCAGTAGACAATAATATCCCCAAACATCGGCGTGCGATCAGGTTCTTCGATACGGATTGAGGCACTTGTATTCGTTACATTATAAACACTATAGCTATACGACTCAGCCCCTTCATCCCCTTGATTATCAATATCGTATACCGTAATAAATATATGAGGAGGATTGGTAAATCCTGAATAATTTATTTGTGGTGTGAAAAGTGTAGTACCAATGAAGGGGGTAGCACTCAACGTTATTTGCCCGTATTGCATATTCGGAAGTGGGATATGATTTGCTTCTATGGTATCAGCTTTTACTGTACCTACTACATGCAAGGTCTCTTGCGGATTGTCCGTTCCGATACCTATTTTATCATTATAGTGATCGACAAATAATAAGGCATTGATACCATCACCTCGAATGAGCATATTGCCATTATCAATATCCAAAAGATGTTCAGGTGCAGGCGTGCCTATACCAATTCTGCTCTGGTCGTGATCGGCAAACATAAGTGCATTGATGCCATCTCCACGAATGAGCATGTTGCCATTGTCTACATCAATGAGGTGTTCAGGGGTTGATGTACCAATACCAATTTGGTCATCCTTGGTATCTGCATATAATAAGGCATTGATACCATCGCTGCGAATGAGGAAGTCAATTTCGTTGCTATCGGGGTTGACTGTAAGTGTGGAGTCGATACCATCTGCTTCAAGATAACGGTCGCCGCCTACATTGAGTTCCCAAGTATCGGGTGCCGGGAATCCCATCCAAGTATCGTCATCGCCATTGTGATAGATGTTGTCATTGATACCCAGTGAGCCGTCTACATCTAAAGTATAATCAGGGTTAGCCGTACCGATGCCTACATTTTGTCCGAAGGACAGGGTTGTGCTAAAAAGTAGTGATATTAGAAGAAATCGTGTGTTTTTCATTTTGCTAATTGAATCTTAAATTTTGGGTAGTAAAAAATGGAAGGTTGTCCCTTCTCCTTCGGTGGAATCTATCCAGATTTTTCCTCCAAGACATTCGACTATTTTTTTGCAGGTTGCCAGTCCTATGCCCGACCCTTCGTAATCTCCTCTTCTGTGAACCCGTTGAAAGATGATGAATACCTTCTCCTGTTGTTCCTTGGGGATGCCTATACCATTGTCTTGAATAGAGATTTGATGAAAATTATCATCGTATGTGACAGATTTTATATGGATTTTTGGGACAATGTCAGGTTTTGTAAATTTGAGTGCATTAGCTATGATATTTTGAAAAAGCTGTACCATAGAGACGTTTGCAGCCATCACAGCAGGGAGTTCATCTATCTGAATATCAGCTTCTTTTTCCGTTATAGCCAATTTCAAATTGCTTTTCACGACATGCATGATGTCATTCAAATCGACTTGAACGGAATCACGCGGATCTGCTCCTGATTTGGCAAAAGTGAGCATATCGGTCAGCAGCATTTCCATTCTTTTCGCACCATCGTGTATATGATTTATGAACTCTTCTCCGGTTTGGTCAAGTTGTCCGCTATACTTGCGAGAAAGCAGCGAACTAAAACTACTCATCATGCGAAGAGGTTCTTTGAGGTCATGTGCAGCCTTGCCGGCAAACAGCTCCAATTCTTGATTGGCTTTGAGCAACATTTCTTGTTTGACATTGAGTTTTTCAATGGTCATATCGCGTTGTTGTACTTCAAATCGCGTTTGCATTTCTGCGAGTATTCTGGTTTTTTCTTCGTTAGATAATTCTTCTTGAATTTTGTACAATAATTTCATGTGGTCGCATGATTCTCGGAATCGACCTGTTTTATAGTACAAATCAGCCAATAATTCGCAGGTATCCGCAATTTTGGGTTTGATGTTTAATTCTTCACAAATGCGATAACTTTCTTTGAGTTGTTCTTCTGCAACTTCGTAATTATGTATTTCGTAATTCACTTTTCCGAGACACAATAAACAATCAGCTTCATTGACAAGAGAGCCTATCTCCCGACTGATTTTTAGTGCTTGTTCATAATTGACTGCGGCAGCTCCATATTCTTTTCCTGCTTCCAGTATTCTTCCAATTTCTTGATAAGAGTGTGCCATACCTGTTTTATTACCTATTTCTTTACTTATATTCAATCCTTTATGTATATGCTTTAATGCATTTTTATTTTCTTTCAGTTCTACATAAGTTTGTCCAATTGAATTATGAGCATTAGCTATTATAGTCCTATTTAATTTTTCGGGAGGAATTTCGAGCATCTTCATTAAGTATTTTAAGGCGTTTCTGTGGTCCTTCTCTATATCGTATAGGATACCGATATTGAGATATACATTGGCAAGTGCTTTATAGTCTTCGGTGTTTTTCTTGATGTCTAATGATTTCAAATAATAGGATAATGCCTTTTCGTGATCGCCTCTTTCTTTGTGTACAATTCCTATGTTGTTATAGATTGTACCGCAATCATTTTCATTTCCTAAAATTTCATATATATTGAGTGAATCTAAATAATGTTTTAATGCTTCTTTTAAGAAACCTAATTTCAGGTAAGTATTTCCAATGCCTTTATATATAAGTGCTTCGTAAGGTTTATTCTTTGGAGAATTATTGTACTGCAATGCCAAATGAAAGTATTCTAATGAGGCTTTAAAATCTCCCTTGTACCAATGTAGGTATCCCAATTGGATACTCGCATAAGTCACCCCTTCCGCAAAATTAATTTCTCTGGCAAGGTGAAATGCGCGAAAGACATACTCTAATGCCTTTTCTTGATGCCCAGCCCTTATTGTATCCACTGTTTCCAAGACCTCCATGATAAGTTCTTTATCCAAGATGTCTCCTCTCCTACGCCCCACTATTTTTAGTAAGAACTCACGAGAGATACTACCGGTGGTATTCTCTGAGTTTGCCGAATAGACCTTGTTGATCCGCTGCTGAATATCTACCATAATACACCCACTGTAAAGTCCTTCTTGCGTGTTTTGCGATGCCTGATAAGTAGTTTACTGATGATGGCTCCTCATGATGTGATTGGTTCTCAGCCTTTTAAGAACAAAAAGCTTATCAGACAGGTATTTAGGAAACACCAAAAACCCGGCAAGAGGGTCTTGCAAGATATCAAGGTAATAAATCATTACATTAATCCTTGCAGTTAATATACAGGTACAAATTGTGCATAAACAGCCCCAAATGTATTACACTTTTTTCGCAGATGTGACATGGTAAAAACCAGAAATGAATTTTATTTGGCGATTATTTTTAGATGGAATTGTACTTATTATAATTCAAGTTGCGGACAACTTGAAAAATTCCAAAAAACAAATTCCAAATTCCAATTCAAATGTGTTTTTCATGATATTTCATTGGAATTTGGTGCTTAGAATTTGGAACTTGCTCAAGTTCGCGATTATCCGCAACTTGAGTTATTATAATTACACTTTGGGTAACAGAAAGAAGAATGTCGTTCCTTCTCCCTCGATGGACTCAAGCCATATTTTGCCCCCCAAGGATTCGACTATTTTCTTACAGGTTGCCAATCCGATTCCTGTGCCTTTATATTTAGAACCGGTATGTACCCGTTCGAAGATGAGAAAGACTTTTTGTTGTTGTGATTCGGGAATGCCAATCCCATTATCTTTTATGGATATTTTATAAAAATTTTCGTCGTGAGTAACTGTATTGATTTGAATGACAGGCGGTGTATCCGGCTTGCTAAATTTCAAGGCATTGGCAATGATATTTTGAAAAAGCTGTACCACTCCAACGTTTATTGCCTTGACATTAGGTAGTTTTTCATATTGAAGGTTTGCTTGTTTTTCGGTAATGGCAAGTTTGAGATTACTTTCAACAGTGAGCATGACATCATTCAAATTAACTTCTGTGGATTTGGTCGGGTTTGCTCCTGATTTAGCATAGATAAGCATGTCTGTGAGGAGTTTGTCCATGCGTTGTGTGCCTTCATAGATATAATGGATGCATTTTTTACCCTTACTATCTAATTGTTCCCCATACTTACGTACTAACAGCGAACTAAAACTACTCATTACACGAAGGGGTTCTTTAAGGTCGTGAGCAGCTCTACCTGCAAATAGCTCTAATTCTTGATTGGCTTCGAGTAGTGTTTCTTGCTTAAACTGGAGTTTTTCAATTGTCAAATCGCGTTGCTGCAACTCAAATCGCGTCTGCATCTCCGCCAGTATTTTTGTTTTCTCTTCACTGTAAATTTCTTTTTGAAGTTCGTATAATTTGTCCTTGTAATCACAAGATTCTCGAAATCGCCCTGTGTCATAGCATAGTTGGGCAAGCAACTCATAATTTTTTGTAAGGTGAAATTTGGTATTCAATTCTTTGCGGATGCGATTGCTTTCTTTGAGTTGTTCTTCGGCAATCTCGTAATTTTTCATCTGACAATTCACCTTTGCAAGGTGAAACAAGCAATTCGCCTGATGAGCGTGCACGCCAATTTCGCGGTTATTTTTCAAAGCCTCCTCGTAATTAATTATAGCTGCCTCATACTCTCCGCGTGCTTCCATGATAGCACCTAATTCCTCATAAGAAAGTGCCACGCCTGCTTTATCACCTATCTTTTGGCTAATTTCCAAGCCCCTGTTTATAAATTCTAATGCCTCTTTTTCATTTTCTAATTTGAGATATACCTGCCCCATACAACCATAAGTATCTGCAATTACTTTTTGGAGTATTTTTTTTTCAGGCATTTCGAGAACCTTCCCAAAATATTTTAAAGCGTTTTTATGGTCTTCTTGTTCGTAGTACAAGATTCCAATGTTGAGATACAAATTGGCAGATAACTTATCGTCCTCATTTATTTTCCGGTTATTCAGTGATTTTAGATAATAGGACAAAGCTTTTCCGTAATCCCCCATTTCCTTATATATAGCACCTATGTTATTGTAAATTACACAATATTCATATTCTTTTTTTATTTTTTTATATGAATCCAGTGCTTTCAGATAATGCTTCAATGCTTCTTTAAAAAAGCCCATTCTCAAATAACCACTCCCTATGCCTTTATTTATAAATGCATTATAATCAACATTATTTAATGTTTGATTATACTGTGATGCGAGACGAAAACATTCTATTGATAACTTGAAATCCCCTTTATACCAGTATAGTGTTCCTAACTTGATACCTGCGTAAACTAACCCTTGTATGAAATTAATCTCTTTTGCAAAATGATATACACGAAAGATACATTCCAAAGCATCCTCATAGGAACTATTACATCTATTATCCACAGAATCAAGTACTTCCATGACAAGTTCTTCATCCGATAGCTCGCCTCTCTCCTGTCCAAGTATTTCCAACAAGAAGTTACGAGACATGTAAGTAGTCTCCTCCGATTTTATAGCATGAAACGTGTTAATTTGTTTTTCAATATCTGACATAACTCGCCTAATTGAAATCAAAATTCCGCATAAACAAGCCTGAATGCGTTACACTTTCACGATAGATGTGACACGGTAAAAAGACGGTCTCAATCAAACACCACCGTCCGATTATTACATACCAGAATTTTGTGTTGAAGGTCTTTAGCAATAGCTTTGGAAAGGACGATTTTTTCGTTGTCTTTTCCCTTTCTAATGAAATCTCTGACACTTTCTTTGTGTGTAACGTGTGTGATGCCTTGTTCGATAATCGGTCCGGCATCAAGGTCGGCGGTGACGTAGTGACTCGTAGCTCCGATGATTTTTACACCGCGTTCAAAAGCAGCATGATAAGGTTTGGAGCCAATAAAGGCAGGCAGGAAAGAATGGTGTATATTGATGATTTTGTTGGGGTAATGCTCAATAAAATTATCAGATACGATTTGCATGTATCGCGCCAATACGATTAAATCTATCTTATATTCGGCGAGTAATTTGAGTTGCTTGGCTTCTTGTTCGGGTTTAGTTTCTTTCGTGATGGGAATATGATAAAATGGAATATCAAATTGCTCCGCAATTGGTTTTAAAGTCTCGTGATTGCTGATTATCAAGGGAATTTCCATATCCCATTCCTTTGAATGACAACGATACAAAATATCGTACAAGCAATGAGAAAGTTTAGTTACAAAAACAGCGACACGCTTCTTTTGGTCAGAAAAATGCAGCGTCCAAGACATGCTAAATTTACGTGCAATCAAGGTATCAAAATATTCTCCAATCTTCTCTCTTCCAATTTGAAAACCTTCAATTTCCCATTCAATTCGCATGAAAAATTCACCACAGGAGTGGTCGGTATGTTGGTCGAGATAGACGACGTTACCGCCGTTTTCATACAAAAAATCCGATACAGCACGAATAATACCCTTTTTATCAGGACAGTGAATGAGCAGAATGGCAGTCTCGTTTTTTTTCATTAGAAATGATTGTTGAATTGTATGATTGCTTGATTGTGTAATTGTTATAACGAGATTTTGCTTCGCAAAATCCAAATTATTTCCACAAAAGTTTATAAAAGTAAAAAAGGAAGCACAAACATACAAAAAAACCGTCGAGCGAAGCGTCCGTTCGCCGTCAGTCGTCGAGCCGAAGGCGTCCGTCTATTCGCACTCTTCGCCGGCTTGTTTGTAGAGACAAGTCTTACAGAAGTATGTTTTTCCGGTTTTTAAATGTTCTTGATGAACGAGTTCGTATTCGTGGAAAGTACGCGATTGTTGGGTCAGCACAGGCGTCGTAGAACAGCCCACCCAAAACATGGCGACCAAGACCACCAATGCAGGGAATGACAATCGTCGATTCTTCGTAGTCGGACGAGCGAGTTGGAGGATACGCGATTTGAAAGGATGCGTACCAAAAAGCTGCAATAAACCAAACTGTTGCTGTTCTTTCAAGTGAATCAGCAAGGCGGCATAGGCACGTTCATTGCCCGTTTTCGTAGCAGCAAAAGCATCCGCGAGGTATTCATTAAGCAGGTGCAATTCTTTTTTTACGGTATAATAAACGGGATTGAGAAACCAAAATATTTGTAGGAAAGCAATGCCGATTTGTTGCCAAGTATCCCGATTTTCTATATGTGCAATTTCATGATAAAGAATGGCTTGTTGAGCCTCTTCTGAAAGTTGATTGAGCGCGGGCTTCCATACGATATAACGATGCCACAACCTGAATGATGCAGCAAGGATTTCGTTATCGTCATCATACAGAATGTAGTATGGTTTGCCATCTATCCACTTCAATTCTTTCTTTGAGCGACGAATCAAACCCACCAAAAAAGCACATCGGAATGCCAACCATACAAATATCAAAAACGCAACGGTCGCATACGCCGTTTGCATATAAAATTTGTAATCAATCGCGGCTTCGTATGGATAGTATTCTTTGTAAAGAATGAGACTTGTTTGTGCTAATTCCTCGCATTGACAAAAATCTTCCTCATGAACGGCTTTGTCGTAACACAATTCAATTTCTTCTTGATAGGCTGCTGCTTTAGAAGGTTCGAGCAGTGTTTGGAGTGCTTGCGTGGCGGGGCTTGCAGAGAAAAAATTCAGAAAAATAGCAGGTAAACTCAAACTCATCGCCAAGACAAAATACAAAAATTGACGACGACGCACAGGTGTGCTACCCTTTCTCACAAAAAGGAAATATACCAGCACACCCGGTATAGAAAGCAGATAACTTAATGTAAAATAAAGTAACATTTCTTAATGCGATAATGCGTTAATGCTACAATGCGATAATGTTTTTTAATACGATAATGAGACGAAAATATTGTCGCATTATCGCATTACAGCATTGTCGCATTAACATTCACTCATTCAAAACTCACTCATTCACTCATTAATCATGCGCTTGAGTTCCGCAAGTTCTTCGTCTGAAATTTTGTCATTGTCCATCAGGGCAGAAACAAGCGTACTTGCCGAACCTTTAAACACATTCTTCAAAGCGTTGTTCAAGAAGGTACCTTGATAATCCGTGCGACTGACTATCGGGAAGTATTGATGCGTACGCCCATGTGCCTTATGCCCAACGTATCCTTTCTCAGCAAGTATTCGCACGATGGTGGAAATGGTATTATAAGCCGGAGGTGGTTGTTCATCCCAATTTGAGAGAATTTCTTTCACAAAAGCTTTTTCCAATCGCCACAGGATATTCATCACTTTTAATTCAAGTGGTGTTAATATTTTTTTCGCCATAATTTTCGGTTTGACTTTGTACAAAAGTACGTTTTTTTATTGACAACTAAAAATATAGTTAAAACATTTAACAATTGATTAGGATAAGTTGCAGTACAGTCGTCAAACGACTTTTTTTCACCCCATTGCAATCAAATCCCTGAGTAATTCGTATACGGGGTGTTTTTGTTCCTGATAAGTAGGTGGACGATACTAAGCTAACATTATTTGAACCACGAATCCCGATAGTTATCGCGGATAAAAACACTAAGACCAAATTAACCCCGTTCTGCAACGGGGCAGGCTGCAGAGGACACTAAAAATTTTATAAAACATTGGTAATAAAGTTTTTAGTGAAACTTAGTTGACTTTCACGTTCGTTTAGTTTTCGTGTCCTTTGTGTCCTTCGTGGTTCAAAAACTGTGCGATTAGTTTTGTCCACCATTTACTAAGCAAAAACATTGCTCTTATTTAGCATTATTCTTTAATTTTTGATGAGAGGATTTTGTGGTTTAGGTGATTCAGAAAAATCTCGTCTGGGACACCGTAATTTTGAATGAATAAATGTAACATTTTGTATGGCCAAAGTATAGGATATCAATATTTTGGAAAGGAATGCACATTCATTCTCTCATTATTATTGTGGAGATATTTTTGGAAAATCTGAACACAAAGCCTCCGTCAAAAAATAAAGAATTGTAGAACACAAGATGACTTACGATAAAGATTTAGAGGATTTCCTAAATCGCGGGTATAGATATGCATTATCCTTGACGAGTTGTGAGGATAACGCTTTTGATTTGGTGCAGAGTGCTTACCTGAATTTGCGTGAGAAAAACAAGCCGTTGGTTATCGCTTACTTCATACGAACCATTCGCAATTTACATATTGACAAACAAAGAAAACATATCGTTCAGTTAAAATGGATGAACAGTTCAAATTCCAATAACAATCATTATTCCCCCAAAATCGGCGTAGAGCCTTTTCTGGAAAAATTATTAGCCAAATTACCTGTTCAAAATCGAGAAATTCTCTTTCTTTCCGTCGTCGAAGAATACACCGCACAAGAGATTGCTGACTTATTGGAGATGCCGAGAGGCACGGTACTTTCTATTTTGAGTCGCACCAAAAAGAAGCTTAAATCGGCATTGGAAGAAAATCCGAATTCGGTAAAATGAAGGAAATCGACCAACATATCAAGGCGTATTATGCCAATAAATCACTGTCGCCACAGCAGCTTGAAGCAATTGAGCGAGGCAGTCAGATATCGCCCAAGCGTAACTTGCCGCGCTTGATAGGTGCTGCTGCAGCCTTGATAGTATTGGCTCTATGTGCTTACTTTTTGCTCATTGCTCCTGTGCAAAAACAGGACAAAATGATACATGCTTTTTCGGCTGAAGTTGCCTTCAATCACGAAAAGCAACTTAACTCTGACATCGTTACAGGCTGTATAGGAGAATTAAGCGAACAAATGAACAAACTTGATTTTAAATTAGGATTACCGGAAAATATACAAGCAAATTATAAAATTTTAGGCGGACGTTATTGTTCAGTTGATAGCCGGATTGCCGCTCAATTGAAAGTAGAAGATAAGACAGGTTCAGTAGGCACTTTATATGTATTGAAAAAAGTAGAACCATTTGATATACAAGATGTTGTAGTTTTTAAAAAAACAAAAGTAGATATTTGGGATGATGGAGATTTATTGTTTGTTTTTGCTAATGATATATAAAGTTCCAAAATCCAAATCCCAAATCCCAAATTAGCATGAAGATATGATGAAATTTGGGATTTGGATTTTGGATTTTGGATTTTTGTTAAAGGCATTGTTTTTGATGAAACAATCTATTTGCAAACAATAATTAAAACTACCTTAACGTTTGTACTCCGAATTCTTAAATTATTCTTAAAAATGCGTCTGTCGTCCGTCGTCACTTGTTCTACGAAACGACGAACGATGAACCAAGAACAAAGAACGCACAACATGAGGCGACTTTTTTTCAGTACCATTTCCCTTGCTATCCTCGCTACATCCGTTTTTGCCCAAAAATACAGCAATGCCTTTTTGGATATTGGTGTATCAGCGCGCAGTCAGGCGATGGGTAATACGCAGGTAGCAGGTGTAGATGATGTAACCGCAAGTTTTTGGAATCCCGCCGGACTCGTCAACCTCGACCCTGACATCGTACAGGCAGGTTTTACACACTCCGAATGGTTTGCCGGAATTGCCAATTATGACTATTTCGGTATTGCTTCGCAATTGGGAGCAAGATCGGACAGCGACTCCAAAGTACAGCGAAAATTTCAAGATGCCGTCGGATTTTCTTTTATCCGATTGGGTATCGACAATATCCCGAACACACTGAGTTTGTACGAAGATGACGGCACGCTCAATTACTCCAATGTTACGGAGTTTTCAGCAGCAGATTATGCATTCATTTTCAGCTATGCGCGAAAATTATCTATCGCTCAATCGAAAGGATTGACAGGGGTAAATGTCGGTGCAAATGCCAAAATCATCCATCGTAGTGTAGGTCCTTTTGCAAGAGCATGGGGTTTTGGTTTAGACTTGGGAGCGCAATACAGTATCAGTGATATACGTGTCGGTTTGTTTGCAAAAGACATCACCTCGACCTTCAATGCGTGGAATTTCAACTTCACACAAGATGAGCAGGAAACACTACAACTCACTGATAATGAACTTCCCGAAAGCAGCATCGAACTCACCCGACCTTCACTGGTACTTGGTGTAGCGTATGACAAACGAATTTATTTGAGTGGGGAAAATCAAAGCCGAAAATCGCCCACAGGTCCTTTTGTAGAGGTATTAGCAGAAGTTGATTTGATAACGACATTCGACGGACAGCGTAATGTATTGGTCAGTGCCAGTCCTCTCAGCATTGACCCACGTGCCGGAATTGAATTGGGCTATAATGATTTGATTTTCTTGCGTGGCGGATTTAATAATTTCCAACGCGCTACCGATTTCGACGGCAGAAATACTACAGTCCTCCAACCTAATGTTGGTTTAGGCATTAAACTATTCAACTCCCTCAAAATTGACTATGCATACCCAATGGGTAAACAAGCATTGACCGAAAATTCGCATACAATCAGTTTGACTCTTGACCTAAATATCCCGCGTCTGATGGAAACGATGCGAAGAGCATCATAGGATTGAAATGTAAAATATAAAATAATAAATGTAAAAGTAGTGCGCCTCGCGCAATGTTTGACGTCAAAACACTTTTACATCTTGCATTTGATATTTTGTATTTTACATTTCAAAAACCATATTGTTCCATGTCCAAAACCGCTATCTGTTTTTTTGTATTTCTTTTGAGCATCAATTGCTTACAAGCCCAAGCCCCCAAGTTTAGTAATGAATTTCTGAATATAGGTGTAGGTGCACGAGCGCACGGTATGGGTGGCGCACAGGCAGCTACCGTAGGCGATGTGACGTCGATGTATTGGAATCCGGCAGGCTTGGCAGATGTGCGCGTGTCGTTCCAGTTTTCGGCAATGCACGCGGAGTGGTTTGCGGGTATTGGGCAGTTTGATTATTTGGGATTGGCAAAGCCTGTTAAATTTGGAAATACGCGTGCAGTACTTGGTTTTTCCGGGGTACGATTTGGCGTGGATAATATCCCAAACACTTTGGCATTAATTGACTCCGACGGGAGTATCAACTTTGATAATATCACGGCGTTTTCGGCAGCAGATTATGCCTTTAATGTCGTGTATGCGCAGAAATTATTCATCAAAGGTTTGCAAATTGGAGGCGGAGTAAAAGTAATTCGCCGACAAGCCGGCACTTTCGCACAAGCGTGGGGTTTCGGAGCAGATTTGGGTATACAATATAATCTTGAAGACCGTTGGCATTTTGGATTGGCGGCGCATGATATTACATCTACATTCACAGCTTGGGATTTTTCATTTACCGAAGAAGAACGTGCTGTTTTTGAATTGACGGATAATAATATTCCTGCGAGTTCGCTCGAAATTACAGTCCCGAAATTCACGCTGGGCGTTGGTTATACCACAAAATTTGCCAAAAAAATAAACCTGCTTGCAGCGCTTGATATGGACATCAATACCGATGGGCAACGCAATGTGCTTATCAGTAGTCGCGCCTTTAATATCGACCCAAGAATTGGTCTGGAGTTGGGTTATGCCAATATTGTTTCCATACGTGGCGGCATCAATAACATCCAACGTGTCCTGAATGACAATACAAACGGGGCAGACAGAAATCTGATTTTCCAACCCAATGCAGGTATTGGTCTGCAAATTCCGCAGAAAAGCGACGACCAAGAACAGCGTTATATTCGGCTGGATTATGCCTACACGAATTGGGGTGATTCAGGAGGAAATCTTTACTCGCATTTAATATCATTGGTGATAGATATGCGGGTACGTCGATTAGCCAGAAAAAGAAAAATGTAACACAGTCTGTAGACTGTGAACTTGTATAGGCGATTTCAATCGACCTGTATAGTACGATTTTTATTTGTAGAAAATTTTAAACAAATATACTCTAAACGGTATAGATTTCGGAAAACTGTAATGACTGCTTTAGCTGTCAAGTGAAATGAAATAGAAATTACATTTTACTGATTTTTAGGTTTTTAAAAATCAAAATAACAACACAATTGACAGCTAAAGCAGTCATTACGAAGTCGCGACATTTTCCGAAATCTATACCGTTCAGAGTATAACTTACGCCTTTATTTTGTTTTAACATGGCGACTAAAGTCGCCTGTACGGTATTAGCGGTCTGCAGACCGCGCTACTTTCGAAAATCAACAATCACAAAATAATTCATTTAGACATGAAAAAAATCGCAATACTCGCACTCGGATTATTATGGTTTGCTGTTGGTGTGCAAGCACAAATGTACGTCAATGGTGATACGCTCTACGGCAACGAATGGATTAACTACGACCAATCGCATCGCAAAGCCTACATCACGGCAGATGGGATGTATCGTATTCCATACCAAACCTTAGCGGGTTCGGGTGTGCCGGTGAGTTCTATTTCAGCGGCAAATCTTCAGGTTTTTGCTAATGGAGAAGAATTGCCACTCTACACATCAGGCAACAACCTGACGAATGGCAGCGGCTATATTGAGTTTTATGCCGAAAAAAATAAGGGTGATATGGACAAGCATATGTATGCCTCACCTGATAACGATTTGTTCAATCCTTATTATAGTATGTTCACCGATTCGGCGGCGATATTTTTAACGTGGAATAACTCGACAAATAATCGACGCTTCGGCAATACTAATAATGACCTCAACGGTCTCCCTGCTCCCGAAGCAGCCTTTCTACACGAAGTGGTCAAACTGGACAATAGTCAAAAGTATAATAAAGGTATCGAAAATGGCGAACAGTACGAGTCTACTTTCTCTCCGGGAGAGGGCTTTGGAAATTCATTCACAACAGACAAAACGTATAATCTTACGCTAGACCATATCGCATCGGGCGTTAGTGGTGCGCGATTGGAGATGAATTTTGCGGCGGCGGACGATGTCCAGCACAATGTCAGTCTGAGTGTCAACGGCAGTAATATTTCTGTCGATGAGCCTTCTTTTTCCAACTATCGTCTGATTAATATTGACCAGAGTGTACCAACCAGTTTGTTGTCAGGCACTACCGATGTAAGGGTGTTGGGACAAGTTGGTTCTGCGGATAGGTATTCGATTGCTTTTGTAAAAATTAAATACCCGCGCAGTTTTAATTTTGATGGTCAAAACACCTTCAAATTCAACATGCCTGCAAGTGGCAGTAGGCAATATCTCGAAATCAGCAACTTCGATTACGGTAGTCAACCACCTATATTATACGACCTGACGAATGACCTGCGTATCGTCACGAATGTATCTAATAACATAGTACGTATTGCACTTCCCGCATCAAATACTGACCGTGAATTGGTCTTGGTGGCACAAGGTGTATCAGCCAGTCTGGATGGAATGATTCCTGTGAATTTTACCAACTACTTTGATACACAAGGTGATTTCGTGATTTTGGCGCATGATAAATTTATACAAGGCGAAAATTATGCTCAGCAATATGCCGATTATCGTGCTACTACAGGTTACGAACCAGTATTGATTGATATAGATGAACTGTACGACCAATTTGCCTACGGTGTTAGCAAACACTCCATGTCGATACGGAATTTTGCGGGATTCTCACTCGAAAAATGGACGACCAAACCGAAGTATTTATTTATTATAGGTAAATCGCGTCCATTCTATTCGATACGCCACAACTGGAATGCACAACCTGCCTACACCCCCACTTTTGGGCACGACCCTGCGGATAATTTGCTGACGGCTACGCCCACTTCTGCCGTGCCGCGTATCGCTACCGGTCGTATTCCTGTAACAGGTCCGGACGAGGTACGTATTTATCTCAAAAAAGTACAAGCATTTGAAAACAACCAAAACCTGCCACAAACCATTGAAGATAAAGCATGGATGAAGCGCGTCATTCACTTGGGAGGTGGTGATGTTTCTATACAAACAACTATCAAAAATAATCTTGAAGATTATGAAGAAACCATTGAAGGTGATTTCTACGGCGCAGATGTGAGTTCTTTCTTCAAGAATAGTTCTGACCCGATTCAGATATCGACTTCTGACTTGTTAGATTCATTGATTGACGATGGTACGTCCATGATTACTTTCTATGGACACTCTTCTCCGAATAGTTTCGATTTCAACTTGGATTCTCCCGAAAATTATGAGAATGTAAATCGTTATCCTTTGATACTTTCATTGGGTTGTTATAGCGGACAAATTCACCAGAAAGCTAAAAATCTCGGTGAGCGTTTCGTATTCGTAGAAGATAAAGGCGCCATTGCTTTTATGGCTACGGTGGGGCTTTCGGGCTTGCCTGCTTTGGATGTATTTGCGGAACGTTTTTACCAAAAATTAGCCGTCGATAATTATGGTCAGGGAATTGGTGATATTGTGAGAGCTGTCATTCAACAACTTGAAAATCAAGGCGTAGGCGTCAGCAACCGCATCGTATACCATCAAATGACGCTCAATGGCGACCCTTCTATTCGATTGAACACCGCTCCTGCACCGGATTTCATTGTCAAGCGTCCTTCTATCGCATTTTCTCCTGCGAATCCTGATGCTAATGATGATTTTGAATTAACATTTACCGTAACAAATATCGGTCGTTCTACGCCTGACCAATTCCGTTTGTTGATTGAGCGGATCTTGCCGACAGGTGTAGAAGTAACTGTAGTCGATGAGATGGTAGATTCACCTGCATTTGAGCAGGAATATAGCTATACCGTCGAACCGGAAAACGGTTCAGTTGGTCTCAATCAATTCAGAATCACCGTAGATGCAGGGGAAAGTATTACTGAGTTGCCTGCCCCCGCAGCAGAAGATAATAATACCGAACTCGCTGATTTATTTATTTTCTCGGAAGATATAGAGCCTGTTTATCCGTATGATTTCAGCATTTTGGGTGCACAAAATGATTTGATTCTGAAGGCATCTACTGCAAATCCATTTGCGGCAGAACATACTTATCAACTGGAAATTGATACGACGGAATTATTCAATAGTCCGCTATTAAAAAGCACCGAAGTAGTGCAACCCGGCGGCTTGATTGAGTGGACACCCAACATTACCCTGATGGATGAAACGGTCTACTACTGGCGTGTACGCGTAGACCCGAATGAAGTACCCGAAGCATTGGGTTGGCGCGGTCGTTCTTTCGTTTATCTCAACGGCGAAAATCCGGGATGGAATCAATCGCATTATTTCCAATTCCTCAAAGACCGTTTTAATAATTTAAAATATCCTAATCGTCATTTTGAATTTATTGATGATAATATCGAAGTAGAAGTTAATAATGCTCATGTCGGTGTACTGAATACCAATGAGATAGATTTCTCGGTGAATGGTTCGCGTATTTATGATGTCGAAATTTGTGAGAAAAATGAGCAGGGTATGTACATTGTTTTATTTGATGAAAATTTAAATATCATTGAAAATGTACGCCAAAACTCCTCCACAAATCTTGGATTGTACAGCTCATTCATTTGCAAACCGACTTCGTCTGCATTCCTCTACCCTACCGATACTTCGCCAGGACGTCAGAATCTACAAAATTTCCTGACAGGTATCGTCACTTCATTGCCTGATGTAAAATACATGATGGTATACAGCCTCAATGATTATATGCCTGAAGATTGGACGCCCGGACTTTCAGGAGCATTCGCAGCACGTGGTTTTACGCAAATACCTACTACCGAAGGCGCGCCGTATGCAGGTATGGTCGATTTGGAAACAGGCATGACCATCAGTGAATATGCAGCGAATAATGAAGCGGGAGTTGTTGATGCCTTATTTACGATTGAGGGTAGCTGGACAGAAGGAACACTTGCTTCTACCATTGTCGGTCCGGCTGCAAGTTGGGGTTCCATGCATTGGGATACTTCCGAAGAAGAACCTAATGATGAGGTAGCAGTGAATGTATACGGCATTACGCCGGACGATGAGCGTGTGGCTTTATTTACGAGTATTACGCAGCGCGATTTTATTTTTGAAGGCGGAAATAATATTGATGCAACGGCATATCCTCGCTTGCAATTAGAGTTTGATATTGCCGATCCGGTGAATGCTACTGCGCCTCAATTAGAATTCTGGCGTGTGATTCATGATGAATTACCTGATGTAGCACTGCGTCCTGATTTGACTTTCACCTTTGAAAGCGATACCATCCGACGCGGTGAAAATTTACGTATGAAAATCGCCGCAGAGAATATCAGTCAGAGCGATATGGATAGCTTACTGATGAGTTACAGCATTGTCAGTAATAGCAATAACGTTATTTCTATGACCGACAGATTGCGTCCGCTTGCGGCAGGTGACACCTTAGTTGCCTTCCTTGATGTGGAAACTAAAACGCTGAATGGCGTCAACCAACTCATCGTCGAAGCCAATCCGAATGAAGACCAACCCGAAGCCATGCATGTCAATAATATTGCGATTCGCTCCTTCTTTGTGGATGGAGATAAATTGAATCCAATATTGGATGTAACATTTGATGGTCAGCACATTATAGATGGAGATATTGTTTCCTCCAATCCTGATATTGTCATTTCATTGCGCGATGAAAATGAATATCTTGAATTGGCGGATACTTCTTTATTCAAGATTTTGATGAAATATCCGGGAGAAAGCGGGTTACGTCAAATTTCATTCGATAGCGACTTGATTACCTTCTACCCTGCCGAGCGTGGTGGCGAAAATAAGGCGATTATTGAGTTCACGCCGAATTTGGAAGCAGATGGTGTGTATCAATTATTTGTACAAGCAGAAGATGTATCGGGTAATCAATCGGGGGATTTGGATTATAAAGTTTCGTTTGAAATCGTGCGTCGTACAGGCATCACCAATGTCTTGAATTATCCAAATCCGTTTACGACTTCTACGCGCTTTGTATTTACATTGACCGGCGCACAAGTACCGGATTATATGAAAATCCAGATTATGACGGTCACGGGTAAAGTCGTCCGCGAAATCACGATGGAAGAACTCGGCGACCTCCATATCGGCAATAATATCACCGAATTCGCATGGGACGGTACCGATGAATTCGGCGATAAACTCGCTAATGGCGTTTATCTCTACCGCGTTGTCACCAAAGATAGCGACGGTCAAGAATACGAACGTTTTAATAATAATACGAATCAGTTTTTCCAGAATGGGCTTGGGAAGATGTATTTGATGAGATGATGAATAAGTAGATGAGAAAATGAATAAATGAGTAAATGTTTTTTCTCATTTTTGTAATTATAAATTTTTGGATGTCAGTTGCTTTTTGTGGCTGGCATCTTTTTTTATTGTTGAAATAGTCTTGTTCGCATTAGTAATAAAAAAATCGCCACAAAACCACCCAAAATCCACCGCCACATTCCACCGGATGACTTCTTCTCCCGTTGAATGACATTATCAACTTCCTCAACAGTAATCAATTGATTAACAGGCTGATTCACCAAAGTCTGCACCTTCCCACCCGTCCACTTTACCATCACAGAATCCACCTGCATAGCTTCCCCTAGTCCAAAATGAGCAATCGTAGAATTTTGCGAAATATGACTCGACCCGCCTCCGTCAATCTCCCGAATCATGCGCTTATCACCCACTACAATTTCGACTCGTGAGCCGATGCCGTTGGCTTCTGCATCACCGCCTTTTAGCCGGACTTTCAACCAATTGCCCAATGAATCCGTATCATTACGATACAAAATCGTCCGCGAAGGAATCGGGTACGCCAAAACAGGTTTTTGATTCACCACGAGAATATCTTGGTCGCCGTCATTATCATAATCAAATGTCACCGAACCGCGACTGATGCCGTAATCATCCACACCCACAAAAGCTGCTTTTTCTGTGAAGGTATTATTCGTATTTTCAAAATAAAAATTATTCATCGGCGTACAATTGGGGTTAAGGTCGCCATTGGCACAAAAAAGGTCGAGGTCGCCGTCGTGGTCAAAATCTGCGAAGTTTGCGCCCCATGTTATCTTGAATAATTTGGTGCCTAATTCCTCCGCTTTATCCGCGAATGGTTGACCTGCACCACCATTTACCATAAATAAATTAAAACGGATATTGGTGAGAAAATAATCCAACCAACCATTATTGTCATAATCGCCCACTGCGGCTGCCATCGCGTTGATTCTCACGTCCATCTTCATCTCTTTTTCTACATAAGTGAATGTCGCATCAGGGTATTCATTTCGCAATAAATAGTTAGGTTTTGCCTTATAACCAAAGTCGTGATTGACCAACAAATCTTGGTCGCCGTCATTATCAAAATCCGTAAACAGACCTCCAAAACCAAAACCTTTATGCGTCAAACCGTAGTCTTCATACACATTTTTGAAGGACTCGCCGCCCTCGTTTAAGAGCAAATATCCCTTTGCCGTATTATTCGCATTGACGATAGTGGCATCGCTGATTTCGTTCAGTTCGCCCGTGTAATCGTGGAAATAATTGCCCACATAAGCATCTGGATAACCGTCTGCATTGAAGTCACCGAAATTGACGCCCGTACTAAAGGAATTCATGCGGGCGAGTCCGTATTTTGTCGTTGCATCGCGGAAAGTATTATCACCATTATTCAGAAAAAACAGGTTCTTTGCACGCGGAATCACCGCCTCCGTATCCATCGTATTTATGGTCGTCACAAACAAGTCCACCCAGCCGTCGCGATTCACATCTGCACCCGCTACGCCTTGCGTCATATACTCGCTCGTCAACTCTAAGCCCGACTCTTCGATGATGTTTTCAAACGTGCCGTCCTGCTTATTCAAATATAAAATATCATCATTCATTCCACCCGTCAGATAGACATCTTCAAAGCCGTCATTATTTACATCCAGTATGCAAATACCACCACCCAAAAATCCCTCGAACACGCCGAATTGGTGGTCAATGCCTGCCGCTTCCGTTACATCCGTGAATTTTGTTTGTGCGTAAATTATTGATTGGCAATTAATTAAAATTAGTATGATGATTATTTTTTTCAATATGATTGTTTTGTAAT
>JAHDEO010000597.1 GCA_020628725.1 Saprospiraceae bacterium | reverse complement strand
TATGGCAAAACAGGATTTAATCAAACAAGACGGCACTGTTTCAGAGGCATTATCTAATGCAACCTTTAGAGTACGTCTCGAAAACGGTCACGAAATCATTGCTACCATCTCCGGTAAAATGCGTATGAACTACATTCGTATCTTGCCTTCGGATAAAGTAGCTGTCGAAATGTCGCCTTACGACCTCAGTAGAGGACGTATTACATATAGGTATAAATAAATAATGTTGAATGAGTGAATGTTGTCCCGATAACTATCGGGATGAATGAACCAAAGTGCTGAAAATTAGCATTTTAATAAATAAAAATAAACATCTACTCATCACATTTAAAATAAATTAAATCATATAATTTAAGTTAAGTTGAAAGTAGGTTTTGGCGCAGCCAAAACAAGTATTTTAAACTTAGTCTTAAACTTAAACTTAAACTTATGAAAGTAAGAGCTTCAATCAAAAAGCGTTCTGCTGATTGTAAAATCGTTCGCAGAAAAGGAAAATTATACGTCATTAACAAAAAAAATCCGCGATTCAAACAGCGTCAAGGATAAAAAAATATTGTTTTATTGACTTATTGTTAAATTGTTATATTACTAATTGTTTTTTCGTGAAACGAAAAACAACACAACAATAAAACAGTAAAGCAATACAACAATAAAACAGTACAACAATAAAAATATGGCAAGGATAGCAGGTGTTGATTTACCTAAAAATAAAAGAGGCGTCATTGGCTTGACGTATATCTTCGGAATTGGAAATACTCGTGCAAAAGAAATTTTGGCGAAGTGTGAGATTGATGAAAGCGTAAAAGTGAAAGATTGGACGGATGATAACATCAAAAGTGTTCGTGAGACCATTGGTGATGATTATATCGTAGAAGGTGCTTTACGTGGAGAGATTCAGATGAATATCAAGCGATTGATGGATATTGGTTGTTACAGAGGCTTGCGTCACCGTAAAGGTTTGCCTTTACGCGGACAACGCACTCAAACCAATGCACGTACCCGTAAAGGTAAACGTAAAACAGTCGCGAACAAGAAGAAAGCAACGAAATAATTTGTTTAGAGGTCAGACCATTTCATTGTCAGAAGTCAGAGGTCAGACAGCAAATCAAACAAAGGGGAAGTTCTTATACTTCTTTAATATTATTAATCTGACATCTGACAGCAAAGCGGTCTGACATCTGACCTCTTTCAAAGAATATAAAAATGGCAAAATCAAGAAAAGCGAAGAAAAGAAAGGTGAAAGTGGAACCTAAAGGTTACGCTTACATCCAAGCCAGCTTTAATAATATCATCATCACTTTGACCAATCGACAAGGTCAGGTTATCTCTTGGTCATCTGCCGGTAAATCCGGATTTAGAGGGTCAAAGAAAAATACACCATATGCGGCTCAGATAGCTGCTTCTGATGCTGCTTCCAAAGCACACGAAGCAGGTTTGAGAACTGTAGAGGTATTCGTCAAAGGACCGGGATCGGGTAGAGAATCTGCCATCCGTGCCATTGATTCTAAAGGCATCAAAGTGACGACTATTCGTGACGTGACGCCGATCCCCCACAATGGCTGTCGCCCACCAAAACGTAGAAGAGTTTAAAAAAAAATACAAGCGCAAGTGTCAAGTTCAAGTACAATATTACCTATGACACATGTGCTTTCTATACAATTAAAAATAATTCAAGTATTTCGCGAAGCGAAATTTAATATCATGTTTTCCCGATAGCTATCGGGATTGATACTTGAACTTGAACTTAAAAAGTAATGGCAAGATATACAGGACCAACAACAAAGAAAGCAAGAGCATTGGGCGAAGCGATTTTTGGCTACGACAAAGCTTTTGAAAAAAGAAAATACAAGCCCGGTCAACATGGTAACAGCAAGCGTAGAAAACAAAAGTCTGACTACGCCAACCAGTTGATGGAAAAGCAAAAAGCAAAATACACTTACGGTTTATTGGAGCGTCAATTCCGCAACCTGTTCAAGAAAGCGAGTAGCAAGAAAGGTGTTACAGGTGAAGTTTTGTTCCAATTGCTTGAGGCAAGACTCGACAATGTGGTATTTCGTATGGGCATCGCGCCTACACGTCGCGCAGCACGTCAATTAGTCAGCCATAAACATATCGTGGTAAATGGCGTTGTAACTAATGTACCTTCTGCATCTATCCGTCCGGGAGATATTGTGGGTGTACGTGGCAAGTCACAAGGTTTGGAAGTAGTTAGAAATGCGGTGGCTTCGAAAAGTGATGTACGTAACTTCGGTTGGTTGGAATTCAATCCGGAGAAAATGGAAGGTAAATTCCTTGAATACCCTGAGCGCGCAGCGATTCCTGAGAAAATCAACGAGCAGTTAATCGTCGAATTATACTCGAAATAATCGAATCAAAATACACAAGATGTCATTCTCTTTTCGGGAATGGCATCTTTGCACGTTTATAAAGACCAGAATTTATATAAATCAAGTTCATGTATTTTTGTACGTGAGCTTCCACTTGAACTTGTACTTTTCTAAGGTTTTCCTTTATGAGCATATTAACTTTTCACAAGCCGGACAAAATCGTTTTGCAAAAAGCAAATGATTTTGAAGGTACGTTTGAATTCAAACCCCTCGAACCCGGTTTTGGTCAAACCATTGGTAACTCACTCCGTCGCGTATTGCTTTCTTCTTTGGAAGGCTTCGCTATTTCTGCGGTACGTATCGCGGGTGCTGACCACGAATTTTCGACCATCAGAGGCGTCGTTGAGGACGTTGTCGAAATCATCCTCAATCTCAAGCAAGTGCGCCTCAAGCAAGTCATGCCCGACGAAGACATTACTTCCGAGCGTATCTACCTGACGATTGCCGGAAAAGAAGTATTCAGAGCCGGAGACATTGAAGAACATACCAATGTATTCCGCGTGATGAATCCTGATTTGGAAATCTGCCGCATGGAATCATTTGTCAATCTCGAAATGGAATTGACAATCACCAAAGGACGCGGTTACGTGCCTGCGGATGAAAACATGCCAAGTGATGCACCAATTGGTGTGATTCCGATTGATGCCATTTATACACCGGTTAAAAATGTTCGTTACTCCGTAGATGCAACTCGTGTAGGTCAGCGCACCGACTACGAAAAACTCGGCATCGAACTCAAAACCGACGGTACGATTCACCCTGAAGACGCAATTAAAGAAGCTGCGAAAATTTTGATACAGCACCTCATGTTGATTTCCGACGAAAATATCACTTTCGATACCGGAACACGCGAAGAGGACAACATTGTGGATGAGCATATCCTCCACATGCGTAAGTTGTTGAAGACTTCGTTGGAAGATCTCGACCTTTCGGTCAGAGCTTACAATTGTCTCAAAGCTGCCAAAATCAACACCCTCGCAGAACTCGTCCAATACGACACGCACGAACTCCTTAAATTCCGTAATTTCGGTAAAAAATCATTAGTTGAAATCGAAGAGCTTCTCGTTGAGAAAGGACTCACTTTCGGCATGGATTTATCGAAATACAAAATTGATGAAGACTAATTTCGTGATTCGTTAATTAGTGATTCGTGACTCGTTCATGTGATTACTTTTTACATTCACGATAGTAAAATAAAAATTTCATAAGTGAAATTAGGATCATTTTTCATTAACAAATATTGCAGTAACGAATACT
>JAHDEO010000596.1 GCA_020628725.1 Saprospiraceae bacterium | reverse complement strand
ACCCAGTTTTGTTATATACATATATAACGTGCTTTGACTTGTCTTGTACTTGTCTAATTTTGAATTTTGAATGAATGAATTTTGAATGAATGAATCATTCAACTTTCAACATTCTGTCATTCATCATTTGTAACTTAACGTACTAAAGTTAAAGTAGATTAATCAAACTCAACATCTTAGGTGTCAAGTTTGCTATCTTCTGCTGTGTCAATGAACTTTTGTGCTCGTAAAATGCCAACATCTTCATGTCAGCGAGCTATTTCTTTTGCCAATTCTTCAAATCCGCAACTGCTATTGCGGACCTGATTTTATGGCTTTAGTCCTTATCTAATCTTTGTGCTTTTATACTTACCTTCCGTAAGTGGGCTGCAAAGGTACATCGTAAATTAAATTTATACAAACTTTATTTTATAAAAATTTGCACAATTTATCAACGCTATTTTTTGCATTATTAACACCTCGTTTAGTGTTAAGTTTTTTTGATAATTAAAGTGCTTTTCTCCCAAAGCGGGTGCAAATGTATGACTCTTTTTTGAAAGGTGCAAATTATGATAGCTTTTTTCGTAAAAAAAACTTGATGAAATTAGTTTTGAGGTATTACATTTCTCCATAAATTAATTTTAATAGACTTATAGTCAACAATTTAAACAGGAGAAGCACCTCACGATATTATTAGATATTATTTTTCGATGCTGTAATTATTTCTTTGACATTCTTCAAAACACTCGAAAACTCTTAATTTCACGCCGCTTTTTCATTGCTTCATTACTAACATGTTAAAAATAGGTGTTTTCGGGGTTGGTCATTTGGGTAAGATACATTTGCGTTGTATCTGGGCACTTGCCGATGTGTATAAGTTGGTGGGATTTTATGATCCCAATGATGAGGTAGCAGTAAAGGTAGCTCATGAATTTAAAATTCCACGCTTTGATAGTGCCGAGTCCCTTATTGAGGCTGTGGATGTGGTAGATATTGTCGCGCCTACGCCTGTGCATCACAAACTTGCGACGCTTGCTATACAATATAATAGGCATGTATTTATCGAGAAGCCGTTGACTCACACGCTTGCTGAAGCTGAGGCATTGATTTTATTGCAAAAAAAACACAATGTATTTGTACAGATTGGTCATGTAGAGCGTTTTAATCCTGCATTCTTGGCGGTGGAGGAGGTGGCTTTGGAGCCGATGTTTGTGGAAGCGCATCGTTTGGCGATGTTTAATCCGCGTGGTACGGATGTGTCTGTGATTTTGGATTTGATGATTCATGATTTGGATATTGTGTTGAGTTTGGTGCCGCATGAGGTGGCACAGGTACACGCAAGTGGAGTGGCTGTGGTGAGTGATACGCCGGATATTGCGAATGCACGGGTGGAATTTGCAAATGGCTGTGTGGCGAATTTTACGGCAAGTCGTATTTCGATGAAGAATCTACGGAAAGTGCGTTTGTTTCAGAAGGATGCTTACATTAGTATGGATTTTTTGGAGAAGAAAACGGACATTATTCGTTTGTATGATGCTGAAAATACGCTTTCTATTCCCAAGGAAAATCTAATGACGCTCAATACGAGTTCGGGTAAAAAATATCTCGAATTGCAACAGGCGAAAACCGAACCTGTGAACGCGATTCAAATGGAGTTACAAACTTTTGCAGATTGTATTCACCGGAATGAAATGCCGAAGGTGGGTCTGCAAGAAGGCTATCGGGCAATGGACTTGGCGTATCAGATTTTATCAGTGATTAGTGATTAGTGATTGGTTTTCACCTCTAATTAGCATACTTACAGTTGACATAGAATCGTAGCTTTTGTGTTCAAGTGTATTAACATCGTTCTTTTTCTTGAAAAAAAGAACCAAAATTCAAGGTTGGATGAAATTCTTAACGGTCCTTCGAGTTGATTTGGCTAAAATTCATAAGACCGTCAAAAGTTAGTCGGATATTGAAAACACAAAAATTTAAAATCACTCCACTCAAACAATAATTTTTAGGGCTTACCCGCCTTCAAAACCTACTCATTTTTTGATATACTTTACCCTAATAAAAAATTAATTATGAATTTATCTACATTGAAAAATAATAAAAATTTGCGTAGCAAAAAGCCAATCTTTTCCCCACCACTAATTACTACTCTGGTATTGCTTGTGTTGATATTCGCCACAACGACTCAGCAAAGTTGCGACCTTGAAGAAGAGGCTATCCCTGCCTACATTCAGATTGATACGGTGATGGTCACAACGACTTTTTCACAGGGAAGTGCCTCGCACAGAGTAGGGGCAGTACAGGTGGCAGCAGGTGCGCAGTCCTTAGGTATTTTTCCTCTGCCGGCTACGATTCCCGTGCTTGAATACGGCACAAGAGATATTGTGGTAGACCCGATTGTGATTGAAAGCGGAATTTCGGCGATACGTGAGTTGTATCCTTTTTATACGCGCTATACGATGACGGGCGATTTGGTAGAAGGCGAGGTGTTGCAGGTCAATCCACAGATTACTTATAATTCGGCAGCCAATTTTGTGTTTATTGAAGATTTCAATGGTAGTAATGCCTTCGTGGATGACCTCGACGGTGATCCCGGCACACGTGTGGAGATAAGTTTTGATGATGTATTTGAGGGAAGTGGTTCGGGCAAAATTACGCTGAATGAATCGGGTAGTAATGCTTTTGTGGGAACAGGTTTGTCGTATGCTTTGCCTATTACAGGGGAGCGTGTTTATTTGGAGATGAATTACAAGTGCAACACGAATTTTACAATAGGGTTCCGTTCTATACAGAGCGCAAGTGGTGCCTCAATAGATGTGGATATTTTGACCCTCGTTCCGCGTGAGGAATGGAACAAAATTTACGTGAGCCTCAACCAAGAATTGACCGCAGCCAACGGAGACCGTTTTCAGATTTATCTTAAAATGAATAAATCCAATGACGTGGCTATCTCCGAACTGGTCATGGATAATGTTAAATTGATACACCAATAAAAGTTCAAGTTCAAGCGCAAGTCCAAGTACAAAATTATTATAAATTTGGCTTCGCCAAATCCTACTTGAACTTGAACTTGAACTTGCGCTTGAACTTGAATAATGGGCAACAGACGCAGAGGCATATTTATTTATTTTGTGGCGGACTGGCTCGCGGCAATGCTGGCTTGGTGTTGTTTTTTCATTTATCGAAAAATATACATCGAACTACAAGACTTCGAGTGGGCAATGCTCAATGACCCGAAGTTTTTTGCAGGGATGGTCATTATTCCGCTTGGATGGATGTTGCTCTATGCGGTGTTTGAATCCTACAAAGACATCTACCGTGCTTCGCGGATGCGGGTGCTGATACGCACTTTTGGGCTGACCTTTCTGGGTGTGATTTTTTTGTTTTTTGCCTTGATGTTGGATGATGTAATTCAGGGTTATCCGAATTATCGGGATTTGGTCTTGGGCTTGTTTGGGATTCATTTTGGGATTACGGTTTTTGTGCGATTGGCGATATTGACCGTTGCACACAATCGCCTTCGGGCGGGTTTGGTGGGTTTCAATACGCTCATTATTGGTGGTAATAAAAATGCACTCGACCTATACCAAGATATTACGGGACGCGACCACTCGCTGGGTTATATTTTCAAGGGTTTTGTTGATGTCAATGGTGGTAGTCGCAACCAACTC
>JAHDEO010000057.1 GCA_020628725.1 Saprospiraceae bacterium | reverse complement strand
ACACATTTTTCAACACAATTATTTGCTGACTTTTACAATAAATTCTAATTCTTTTCAATGTGTCAATCCTGCAACTTTGTGGTATCAATTAACGGCTATATAGCCATTCATTTTTAACCAACATTTACTTTTAGTAACGGTCGAAAAATAAGTTTGCGATTTCGACGAGGTTATTTTGCGCTTAGTTTTTCTCTTGGAAACGGGCGTTTATCGGGATAAATAACTGTTTGCAAGGCGAAAAATAAGCGTAAAAGAAGCCGTCCAAATCGTGAAGTTATTATTTGACCGTTACTTAAAAACATTCAATTATGAAAAATTTAGCATTAATCATTGTACTAATTTGTACCACATTAAACTTCACACAAGCTCAACGAACAAAAACACTTACTCCCAAAGGCGAACAAACCTACATCATCACCTTCAAAGCAGACCAAAATAAACGCACTGCCGATGCCTCAAAATTGCGCGCTGCAAAATCAAGAGAAGCCGTAGGCACAATTACCAAAAGAATGGGCGATGACTTTAAAAGACAAGTAACGGGCGTCACTCAAAAACTCAACATCTCACCTAAAAAAGTCAAAGGACAATTTGCCAACCTCAATATGGTGACGATGACCCTTACTGCCAAAGAAGTACAGGCACTCAAAGGCAATTCTGAAATAGCAAGTATTGAGGCTGACCAACTGATACAGGTAGATTTACCCAAGCCGGAAGCTGGTAAAAATGCAGCACCACAACAAAAATCAGGTGCCAATAATCGCAGTTTTTCTGACCACTACGGCGCATTCAATATCAATCATGGAGGACATCAGTCCGGCAGCAGCAAATATACATGGATTTGGATTGTGGATACAGGCATCGACACTGACCACCCCGACCTCAATGTGCAAACGAGTTCTACTTATGCCAAGTCTTTTATTCCCGGCGACGCTTCGGTAGAGGATTGCCAAGGACATGGCACGCATGTAGCAGGTATAGCTGCCGCCAAACAAAATAATACAGGTATGGTAGGTATGTCAGCAGGTGCTGTAGTCGTGCCTATACGTGTACTCAACTGTTCAGGTACCGGCTCGTATTCGGGTATTATCGCGGGCTTGGATCATATTGCAACAGGTGTCATAGCAGGCGATGTCGTCAATATGAGTCTTGGTGGTACTGGTACAGTATCTACGGCATTAAAAAATGCTTTGGATGTGCTCAACGACAGAGGCGTATATATCGTAATGGCTGCCGGAAATAATGCCAGTCCTGCGTCGGGATTTATTCCTGCTGCTTACAATAACACTCGTGCGGTGACAGTCTCCAGTATGGATGCTAATGGCACGATGAGCAGTTTTTCCAACTATGGTATGAATCCCGTTGATTGTATCGCTACAGGACGTTCTGTTTACTCTACCTACAAAAATGGCGGTTATGCTACATTAAGCGGTACATCAATGGCTGCTCCTGTAGTCGCGGGTATCGTGCACGCAAGAGGCGGTTTGCCTTCTGCTTACGGTACTATCCGCGCTAGAGGTGAGTCATATCCGGTGGCAGGTTTGGGTCTTACGAAAGGTACAAACGCAAAAAGAGTCGGTTTTGGAAATGGCACGAGCAAAATAGGTGATTTCGTAAATACAGGCGGTACAGGCTGGCAAGAAATTCAATTCAATGGCAAGAAATTCAACTTTGTTGAGCAAAACCGTGATGAATGGTCAGTTTATCTCAAAGACAATAGCCGAAATATATATATCCAATTGGATTTGTATACAAAGAAAGTCAAGTACAATGCAGCAGGAGACCCTCCCGTGAATTTGTATAACAACTACAACGTTTCGGATGTCAATTAAGCTTCATAACAGTTAAATAGAATTTCTCAATACAGTCTCGTCCTGAAGTGTAGCTTCAGGGCGGGGCTTTTATCATAATATTATGAAAAAAATGACACTTCTAATCGCTGCCTTTTGTGCGGTGTTTTGTTTTGCACAATGTACAGGACAAAAAGCCAACGCGGAGAAAAAAGCCGATGCCGAAATGATTTACATCATCATGTTTAAAACAGATGCAGCAGGTTCTTTTGAACAAGAAGCCAACAAGATACTCCAACAAGCGAATGTCTCTTCCGATAATGTCCAATACTACTATTCGGGAATTAAAGGAGTAGCTGTAAAATTGACAGAAGAGCAAGCTAAAAAAATGGAGCAAAACCCCAATGTAACCAGTATTGAAGCCGACCAACAAATCAAAGTTGACCTACCGAAACCTGAAGATAAGCAATAGTGTGTGTTTGCGTTTTTTTAAGCCTGTTCAATTCATTGAATGGGCTTTTTTATAAAAAATGCATAAAAAATATCATGTTTTTGGAGATTTTTTTGTGAAGGTTTAAATGAAATTTAATGCATGTTCAAGTATTTGATTGTTAATTTATTGTAGTGATTTAAAATCGAATAAAACACTTGTTTAATACTTTTTTTTATATCTATTTTTGCTGATTTTTCTTATGAATGCTAATTTGTTTTAATGTGTAATATTGGCAAATTTGTATTGTCAATTGATGGTTGTTTAGTCAATCATTTTTTTTATTGCTATTATTTTATCTATCAAAAAAAGAAGAAATTATGAAAGATCTAAAGGCATTCAAGTCGTACAGTTTATTCGCTTTTTTCCTAATGTCCCTTTGTGTTTTATTGAGCAACGAAGTATCAGCACAAGATTGTAGCTGGAATAATATCGCTATTGAGGGAGAAACATTGAACCTAAAAAGTACACAAGTAGTACGCTATGGTACAGCTACACAGTATGTAGAAAAGACAGTACCAAGTGGTACAAAATGTAGTAACACCGTATTTGGCGATCCTGCTCCGGGTGCGCACAAATTATGCTCAATTTGCGAAGACGAGGCGGCTCTTTCTTGTTGGAAAATTATTGCTGCCGAACACCAAAGACTCAATTTGACGGGTACACAAACAGTACGCTTTGGTACATCAACAAAGTATGTAGAAAAAGAAGTACCCAATGGTGCAAAATGCAATAGTGCCACATTTGGCAGCGACCCAGCACCGGGTAAGCGTAAGCAATGCTCGGTTTGTGACGGTATCTAACGAATTAAGAACGATTCATCAGAATAACTTTTCAAAAAATATAACAAATTACGACGTCCACAGAGACAATTAAGTGGTTGGACAAAACTAATCGTACAATTTTTGAACCACTAATCCCGATAATTATCGCGGATAAAAACACGAAGACCAAACTAACCCCGTTCTTCAACGGGGCAGGCTACAGAGGTCACTAATTCCGATAGCTATCGTGGATATAAAGCATTGATAATGAATTTTTTAGTTAAACTTAGTGGTCCAAATAATGTCCGCCCAGTTTTGTCCACCTACTTACAAAGAAAGTAATTAAAGGGTAATTTGGGATTTAAAAAAATAGTGGTTTTACAGGTAGACTCACGGTGTCTTTGGATGCTGTGGGTCTTTTTTAAATGTTGAGTTTTTCGCCGTTGTACCAGAGTTCGGGTATGTCAATTTGTTTTATATCATCTGTGATATTGATTCGGGCTATTTTAAAAGCAAATTCATAATTTTTTCCTTCTCCAAGACTTTGATAGAAACCAATTGCAAACGCTATAGCAGCTCTATCACCGATAGCATTATTCATTCCTACAACATGAATTCCGTGTTTGCTGATAACTTCTGCTTGTTCTTTAGAATAACAGGCATTTAACAGTACACAACTGACATTCTCTTTGAACAATTCAAATAATTCGTCTATATTTTTAGTTGGAAAAGGCTTTGCATTACCTATACTATCCTCTACTACCAAACCACTTTCACCATAACCATGTCCTGAAAAATGAACAATCTGAGGTTCTTCTGTCATCATAGCTCTGGTAATCGTAGGTACTCTTACCGCAGATTCACTTTTCAACTCAAATTTATCTCGTTGCGATCCTTTTGCTAATTCATCTTTAATTTCTCTCAATTCTTTTCCTAAATTTAATTGAGTTCCTTCTGTAGGGTTAGCAGCAAGAAATAGAATTTTTCGCTTTTCGCTTGAGGCTTTGGGGGTAGGGGAAACCGACTCATCAGCCTCGGGTTTTGGAATCTCGACATCGTTACCTTTTTTCGGCAATTTGTCTATGATTTGGGTTAAATTATGATTTAATCTTGATATAGTTCTGTCATAATCTTCCTTATTGATTAGTCCATTTCTTCTATCTTTCTCATTTCGATTAAAAGTAGATGTTTGCAGTAATAAATCATTCCCCAAATCATCATCAATACCTTGTACATAACTGGACAAAGCTTTTAAGGCTTTCTTTAATTTATCTTCTGCAATTAGAAATTTTACTGCTTGTGTAATTTCTGCTTTGGTCATGGTTAATAATTTTGGTTTGTGTGTGGAAAAATACCCAAAATGAGCCGCAAATTCAAGGCTAATATTTCGGGAGCCATTATATACTAATTCAAGTTGCGAACAACTTGAAAAATTCCAAAAAACAAATTCCAAATTCCAATTCAAGCATATTTTATATGGTATTGTGTTGGAATTTGGTGCTTGGAATTTGGAATTTGCTCAAGTTAGCGGTTATCCGCAACTTGAGTTACTATACAAAGATATAAAAAGCTAATTTAAAACATAACAAAGTAGCTATTATTCCATACAATACCTAACACAAGATATAGATGGCTTGGAATTTGGAGTTGGGGACTTGGAATTTGGGATTTATATTGTTTACCTTTGCACCCTAAATTTCTTCGTGTTCCTTTGTTATTCGAATAACGATTTAACAAATCACGAGCCAACGAATCACGACATTAACATGACGACAGACGTAATTATACTGATAATTGCTTTTATTTTTTCAATAGGATTTTCGTTTCTCTGTTCTATTTTGGAAGCGGTCTTATTGAGTATTACCCCTTCTTATGTGAGTATTAAAGAGCAGGAAGGCAGCCCTGTTGCTGCGAAGCTCAAAAATTTCAAAGAGGATATTGACCGCCCACTTTCGGCGATACTGACGCTCAATACCATTGCACACACATTAGGTGCGATTATGGTGGGTAAATATGCTGCTAAAGTATTCGGTAATAGTGAATTATGGGAGATGATTATTGCTGTATTTATGACTTTGGCGATTCTAATTCTCTCGGAAATCATCCCTAAAACCATCGGTGCAAATAATTGGAAAAACCTCACGCCTTTTACCGTGCGTACTTTGGGCTTTTTGTTGGTTGTACTATCTCCTTTAATCTGGTTAAGCCAATTAATTACTAAAACTTTCAAAAAGGAAAAAGACAAAAGTGTACTCAGTCGTGCGGATTTTGTGGCAATGACCGAAATAGCGAGTACGCAAGGGGTTTTCCGCGAAGGCGAATCCAATATCATGCGAAATTTACTGCGTTTTGATAATATTCTTGTAGGTGATGTGATGACGCCACGCATTGTTGTCATTTCGATGCCGGAGGATATGACCGTACAGGAATTTTATGATAAAGATGAATTGCGCCTTTCCCGTATTCCGATTTATAAAGATAATAAGGATGAAATTACGGGTTACTTCCTCAAAGATGAAGCCTTGTACAGCCTCATCAAAGACGAACACAATAAACCACTCTCCGACCTTCGCCGTGAAATGCTTGTCACTAAAAGTGATGAACCTATCCCCCAACTCTTCAATCGCTTGATGGAAAAACGCGAACACATCGCTCTCGTAGTCGATGATTTTGGCGGCATGATAGGTGTCGTGACCATCGAAGATATTATCGAAACATTACTCGGACTCGAAATCGTAGATGAGTTTGATAATGTGGAAGATATGCAAGCACACGCACGTAAAATCTGGAAAGTACGTGCGGAGAAATTGGGATTACCAACCGAAGAATAGAACGCAGATTTAGCGGATTACACAGATATACGCGGATTTTTTTATGAATAAATTCGCACACAAACCTTATAGGTTTTCAAAACCTATAAGGTTTATTTTTTTGCACATAAAAATCTGCGAAAATCCGTTCAATCCGCCAAATCTGTGTCCTATTACGTTGTCATCGTGCGCTTCACCGCATCTTGCCAGCCTTTATATAAAGTATCCCGCTTTTCACTCTCCATACTTGGCGCAAACGAATTATCCAACTGCCAGCGTTCCGCAATTTCCGATTTCTTCCAATAACCGACTGCAATACCCGCAAGGTAAGCTGCACCCAACGCAGTCGTCTCAATAATCTCTGGGCGTTCAACAGGTACATCCAATAAATCCGCCTGAAACTGCATCAACAAATCATTAGCCGATGCACCGCCATCTACACGCAAGGCAGTCAGCGAAATACCCGAATCTTTTTCCATAGCATCAAGTACATCACGGGTTTGATAGGCGAGCGATTCAAGCGTAGCGCGTATGAGGTGTGCCTTCGTGGTACCGCGTGTGAGTCCGTAAATCGCACCGCGAGCATACATATCCCAATACGGCGCACCAAGTCCTGCAAACGCCGGAACAACATACACACCGTCCGTATCTTTCACCTTCATGGCATAAAATTCTGAATCGGGCGATTCGTCGATAATTTTCAACTCATCACGTAACCACTGTATAGCAGCCCCCGCGATAAACACACTGCCTTCGAGCGCGTATTCCACTTTGCCATCCAAGCCCCAAGCGATAGTCGTCAATAATCCGGCTTTCGATTCAACAGGTGTTGTGCCTGTATTCATCAGCATAAAACAGCCTGTGCCGTAGGTATTTTTTGCCATACCGGGCGCGTGACACGCTTGCCCAAACAGTGCCGCTTGCTGGTCGCCTGCGATACCCGCGATGGGAATTTCTGCACCGAAAAGTGAAGCATCCGTATGTCCATATATTTCACTCGACGGACGTACATCAGGCAGCATCGACTTTGGAATATCCAGTTCCGCGAGAATTTTATCATCCCATTCGAGCGATTTTATATTGTACAAAAGCGTGCGCGACGCATTGCTGTAATCGGTAATGTGCACTTTGCCACTCGTCATTTTCCACACCAACCACGTATCCATTGTACCAAATAAAATATCTCCTTTCGCGGCTTTTTCTTTTACTCCGTCAACATTTTCCAATACCCAATGCACCTTCGTGCCGGAAAAGTAAGCATCTACGACCAAGCCTGTATTTTCTCTGATATACGGCTCTAATCCTTTGGCTTTCAAGCTATCACAGATTTCGGCGGTGCGTCGGTCTTGCCATACGATGGCATTGTGAACGGGTTTGCCCGTATGTTTATCCCACAAAAGTGTCGTTTCGCGCTGATTGGTGATACCGATGGCGGCGATGTCGGTAGGGGAGAGGTCGTTCTTTTTCAAAACGTTTTGTGCGACGGTGAGTTGGGTTTGCCAAATCTCCATTGGGTCGTGTTCTACCCACGCGCTTTGTGGGTAGATTTGCGTAAACTCTTGTTGCTCGGTGGCTACAATATCGCCTTGCTGATTAAAAATGATGGCGCGGCTGCTGGTAGTCCCCTGGTCGAGGGCGAGGATGTATTTCATAGTGTGAATGTACAGGCGATTTTAATCGCCATGTAAATAAAATTAATGTGTAAGTTTTTGTTTTTAATGAAAATGTAAATTATACAGGCATGGCGATTGATTGATTTTGAAAAAATATTCGTTCCATATCCGCAGGGTTGAAACCCTGCGCTTTTGTGATGTACATGTTAGTTTCGCAAAAGCGGTGGGTTTTAACCCGCCGCGAATCAATGGAACGATTTATTTATAAAAATCAATAGGTCGCCTGTACGGTTTATCCTTCCGAAAATTCAACTTCATCATAAAACGCTGACATTGGAATTTTTACCTCAATAGAAGTCAGTTGAATAATGTCATTTTCCAAATTGGTGTAAGGTTTCAATGACCATGTACCGTCCGACTGATAGCTATATACGTCAATTTGGGGATGTGTAGATTGGATTAAAACATATTCGCGAAAACTATCTAATTGCCTGTACCTCATAAACTTATCTGCCTTGTCATAGCGAGAAGTCGAGGGAGATAGTATCTCCACAATCAAAATCGGATTGGTGATAATGTCTTTTCTATCTTCGTAATATTCCAACTCGCCGCAGACCACCGAAGCATCGGGGTAGACGAATACTTTACCCGTTTGTACTTTTAGGTCGCTATTATAGGTATTACAATTTTTACCTTTCAAAGCATTGTCGAGTGCCGAAGTTGTCTTGACACTTATGCGACTGTGCATAGGAGAACCACCTGCCATAGCCACGATTTCACCATTATAATATTCGCTTTTATACTCGGCTTTTGCTTCGGCAGCCAAGTATTCTTCTATCGTGTAATGTGACTTTTTTTTGATTGCTTCCATGACGATATTTTGATTCGCTGATACACAAAAATACAATAAAAAACCTAAAAAAGTACCCTCACGCCTGTTTCGCACAACACGAAACTGGAAGTATCGTGTACATCACATTTCTGTCAAATTAAAAAAACACCCAAATATTCCCGAAAACACAGCGTTTTCACTATATTTGCTGATTAAATCAAGCTGTTCAATTAATATCAAAATCAACTCAGATGCTTAGAACTAAAAACACAGGCAAACAAGATGATACTTCCAACAATAAAGGAATTAGTGTCATCGCCGTAGGCACCGTTATTGAAGGTGAGGTGACGATGCCGGGGGATTTGCGTTTGGATGGTACGATTTTGGGAAATATCAACTCGGATGCCAAAGTGATGATGGGCGAACAAGGCAAGATTAAAGGCAATGTTTCTACGCGGAGTTCGGGTATTAAAGGTGAATTTGAGGGTGAATTGAGAGTGAGTGAAAAATTACATATTCACAGTAGCGCACGCATCGAAGGAACGATACATACCAAGACCCTCATCGTAGAAAACGGCGCACAGATTATCGGCAATTGCAATGTCGGCACAATACAACCCACAGCATCCGCCGAAATCTCCGAACCGGACACCCAACCTAAACAAGAAGATTAGCGTTTACATATAATGGGAGAATTATTTTGCCTGGAGTCATTGTCGCATTATAATTCACTCATTCAAAATTCAGTCATTTACTCATTATACAATCATCAATAATATTCAAAACAGTAAGGGAAACGTGCAGGAGCAGCCACAGAAGAAAAAGAAAAGTTGGGGACGACGATTGCTGTCTATGTTGTTGATTTTGAGTGTTTTACTTGCAGTGTTTTTGTTGGTTGCAAGTTTTGTTATTCAAATTCCTTCCGTACAAAATCGCTTGGTCGATAGAATTGCCACCTACCTTTCCGATGAACTTGATACCAAAGTCGAAGTCGGCAATATCAACATCCGCTTTTTCGACCAATTCCTACTTGAGAATTTTTATGTAGAAGACCGCCAACAAGATACCCTCCTTTTTGCTGAACGGCTCAATGTCGATATTAATGCCTTTACTTTTTTTCGGGAAAAGAAGTTTTATGTAGAAGATATTACGCTGAAAAAAGCGCGATTCAACCTATATCGCCATGAGGATTCTACAGATTTTAACGTTGCTTTTTTGGAAGAATTATTTACCCCGAACAAAGAAAATACAAACTCAAATCGTGATACAGTTTCCACCTCAAATGATAAGAAAGCATGGCTGCTCAAAGCCAATCGTCTCTACGTAGATGATGTCATTTTTAACTTGAATGACGAATATAAAGGCACTGCACTTCGTGTGAATTTGCCGAAAGGTGAGGCGGGGTTTGATGTCATCGACCCGGCAGCACGTATCCTCAATCTCAATCAACTCGAACTTACCAACGTGCAAGTTGCGCTGCGTAAAGGCGCGGATAATTCAAGCAATTCAAAAAAGAAAAAGAAAGAAAAGTCAAATAAACAATGGTCTTTCCAACTAAAAAAGGGGACACTTGATAATGCGGCTTTCAAATTTGACGATACACGCAAGGCACGAAAAGAGGAAGGTTTGGATTTTAATCATCTGAATATCAGGGATATTGATATTCGAGTGAATGATTTTGTATATGAAGATGAGGTGTTTCTCGGCGATATAGTTCGTTTGAATTTGAAGGAAAAAAGCGGTTTTGAATTAGAGAAATTTGTGGCTTCGGCTACGATGAATGAAAAGGGCGTAGAACTCAAAAACCTCAACATTCGCACACCGCATAGTCAGTTTGGTGATGAGCTTTCGCTTAAATTTCGCTCTTTTGAAGACTTCAAAAATTTTGAAGATAAAGTACGCCTGAATGCCCGCTTGGATGATGCGGTGTTGTCTTTTAATGACTTATTAATTTTCGCACCTAAATTAGAAAGTAAATTTATCCGCCAAAATATAGATAAGGAAATTCGTCTCACGGGTTTGTTTACAGGGAAAATTAATCGTTTGAAAGGGAAGGAAATATCTATTCAATTTGGTGATAATACGGCTTTGACGGGCAGCTTTAGTACACGCGATATTACCAATCCTGATGATGCCTTTTTGGATGTAAAAGTAGAACGTTTACAAACTTCAATTAGCGAGATAAAAGCCTTAGCAAATGTCCGAAAATTGCCTTCAAATTTCAATAAACTCGGAGACTTAGATTTCAAGGGACGCTTCACGGGTTTCCTATTGGATTTTGTGGCAGATGGTAGATTGAAAACGGACTTGGGACGTGTCAATTCCGACCTTAAAATTGACTTGCGTGATGGTTTTGAAAATGCGGAATATTCGGGGAATTTGCGTGTAATTGACTTTGATGTGCAGACGTGGTCGGGCAATGATTTGTTCGGTACAGCGGCATTTAGCGGTAAGGTGAAGGGTAGGGGAGTGACGCTCAAAACAGTGGATGCCGACCTTGATGCGAAGCTACAAAAGTTTACGTTCAAAGGTTACGATTACGAAAATGTCCGCATGGACGGGCGATTGACAGGTAAGTTTTTTGATGGAAAATTATTCGTAGAAGAGGAAGATGTGGATATGAAATTCGTGGGTACAGTGGACTTTCGAGATAGTCTCCCTGTCTTCGATTTTACGGCAAATGTAGACCAACTCAAACTCAAAAATCTCAATCTTGCCAAGCAGGATATTCAATTACGTGGTGATGTAAAATTTGATTTTTCCGGTAATAATATTGATAATTTTGTAGGAACTGCTTCGGTGTATCGTTTTGATTTTCAGCAAGATGACAAAAAATATCACGCAGATACCGTTGTTATCACTTCGGAATTTAAAGGTCGGAAAAATCGTCTGCTCAAATTGGATTCTGAATTGGCGAGTGCGACGATTCAGGGTGAATTTGATGTCATCCAATTGCCTGCTGCCTTTGCGCGATACGTAGAAACGAATTACCCAAAATACGCCCAACGCTTAAATATTTCTTCCGAAAAACTCACTCCGAAAAAGAAAATGGTGCTGGATACTTCCATGCAGATAGTGGAAGTTCCGGTGGATATTCGGGAGCAGGATTTGAGGTTTAATTTGCAGGTGCGAGAGAGCAATGATTTGATTGATTTATTGGTCAAAAATATTGAAATCGTAGAAGGTACGACACTTGCCGGACGATTCAGTACGCGTGATAATGTATTGACTTTAAATGGAAAAACACCACGCTTCCGTGTGGGCACGGTGGATGTCTTTGCTATTAATTTGAACTTATTGGCGAATGGCAGTTTGGCAGATTTGAAATTGGAAACGAGTGGCTTGGTGGTTGGTGATTCGGCGGTGGCTTTACCTCCCATTTTTGTGACAGGCGATTTGCAGAGTGACACGCTGAATTTTGAAATTGAGACAGAAGGCTACCAAGATGTCGTGAAGGACTTGAATGTAAATGGTGTCATCTTTCCCGAAGACGATTATTTTCAGATGAGCGTGCTGCCATCTGACTTTTTTGTATTTAGTAGAAAGTGGGATGTTTCGGGCAATAATTATATTCGATTGGGCAAAGATTATGTCGAAACACAAAACATTATCATTCGCCATAAAAATGAAGAAATTACGCTGAATAGCTTTGGGGAAAAAGGTTTGAAACTGAATCTCAATGATTTGGATGTGAATTGGTTGAATGATATTGTTTATGTAAAAAATACAGAATTTGACGGTACATTAAATGCGGCAATTACGCTCGGTGATTTATTTAAAAATGAAAATTTGAGTGCCAATGTGCGTGTAGATAGCGTTTTGATAAATAACGATTATTGGGGAAATATTCGTTTGACGGCAAAGGGTGATGAAATTAAATCACCTTTAGAGACTCGCATTCGCCTGAATATGCATGATAATGATTCGTTGGTGGCTGTAGGTAAGTTTTATTCTCCACTGGTGAAGGCCGAAAATGTGACGCCGAATTCTTTTGATTTCCAAGTGAAATCACGCAATTATTCCGTTGAATTTGTGAAGTATTTGATTGCCGATATTTCTAATTTAAGAGGAAGATTCGATGCAGATGCTCGTTTTTGGGGAGATTTTAAACGCCCCCAAATTAGTGGGAAATTGAACATTTACGATGGCGCAGTAAAAATTGATTATCTACAAACGACTTATTTTATCAATGAATCGGACATTGACCTGACAAGTACGTATTTTAATTTGACAGGAAATAAAATCCGCGACGATTACGGCAATGAAGCGACGATGACAGGCGGTATTTCGCATAATTATTTCAAGGATTTTCGATTGGCAAATTTGGTGGTTGACTCTGACCAATTTTTACTACTCAATACCGAGAAAAAAGACAATCCTGATTATTATGGGCTTGGCATAGGCGAGGCTACGGTGACATTCAATGGTCCTTTTAATCAGACGAATATCAATATCGTTGCAGTTTCCGGCGAAAACTCTAAATTGACGATTCCGCTGACGGATGAACGGACGGCTAAAAAGGCAAGTTTTATTGAATTTGTCGCAAAAGAAGATACGGTAAAGCAAGAAACGCGAGGCTTATTTATCAAAGGTGCAAACCTCGATATTAAGTTGACAGTCACGCCACAGGCGCAAGTTTTTCTACCTTTTGACGAGCGTGTGGGCGATGTGATGCGCGGTAGAGGAAGTGGTGATATTCAGGTGAAAGTGACACGGACGGGCGAGTTTACGGTAGTAGGCGATTACGAAATTCAGGAAGGTGATTACTTGTTTACGTATCAAAATTTTATCAATAAACCGTTCCGTGTGAAACCGGGCGGCACGATTCGCTGGACGGGCGACCCTTACGATGCCACGATTAATGTCAATGCGATTTATGACGGATTGCGTGTACCGCCGTACAATTTTATCCTTGAATATTTGAGTGGCGATGCCAACCAAACCCGCGACGCACGCCGTAGTACACCGATTGAATTGAACATGGATTTGGTGGGAAGTCTTTTGCAACCTGATGTTCGATTTGGCATTAATTTTCCGAATATCGACCCGCGTCTACGCACCTTTACAGATGGCAAACTCCGCATCTTGAAAGATGACCCCAACGAACTCAACCGACAGGTATTTGGCTTGGTGGTCTTGGGGAATTTCCTACCTTCGCCGGTAGTCAGCACCACGCAACAACAGCAATACATTACAGGTATTAACACCCTGAGCGAGATGCTTTCCAATCAACTTTCCAACTACCTCACTGACCTGCTTTCTGATGTGGTGGTGACGGATAAGGGCGTTATTTCAGGGATTGATTTTGATGTAAATTATCGTTTGTATCAAATTGAGGGCTTGGAAAATATTAGTATTGATGACCCGACTACCACGCGCCAGCAGGTACAATTGGGTTTGAAAAACTATCTCTTCAATGACCGCTTATTGGTGAATATTGGGGGTAATCTCGACTTTAATTCAACCTTTATTGAGGAAGAATCAAACCTCGGTTCATACATCGCCGGAGATTTTGTGATTGAATATATGCTTACTGCCGATGGTCGTTATAAAATTCGTGCATACAATCGAAATGAGACGGGATTGGACTTTGATACGCAGATAAATGAGACTGGCGTGGGCTTCTCTTATCGTACCGAATTTGATAATTTTCAGGAATTTGTAGATTCATTTTTTGGTAATATTAAAGAACGACGTGCCAAGCGACAGGCAAAGAAACGCAATAGGCGCGGAGGCAAAGAGCTTGGAATGAATGAGTAATTTTTACGCCAATCGCCTTCCAATTATGTACAAATAATCCCCTAAATCATGCTCGTAAGATTTGATGACTTTGTTTATATCTCCATTGTCAATATCTCTTCGCAGTTCAGCTAATCCTTTTTTCACTTCTTCTTGATTGGCTAAAGACGAAAATGAAGAAATGCCATGTCGAATATTTTCATCGAAATAAAGTTCGGGGTTTTGCTTGCCGCAATACAAGAATTTATCTTCTAAATCAGGTCGAATCGAATACTTTTCAGTTTGAATAATCTCGAACCCGCTTTTCTTCATAGCTGATGCAACGTTAGCGTATGATGGCATTTGGGCGATAGAATCGTTGAGCATTTTAGGGAAATATTGATTGAGCCAATAACCTTTCATTTGCTTAGGCGTGGAAGTGAAAATGACAATTTTGCCATTTTCCTTTAAGACTCTATGCATTTCTGCGAAGCCTTGTTCGAGATTTTCCCAATGATGTATCGTGAGCGAACCAATTATTCCATCCACATAATTTGCCGGAAGTTCTGTATTTTCGGCAGTACCAATTTTCCAATTAATTTCGCTGTTTTTGGCTTTCGCTTTGTCCAACATTTTCTGAGAAGGGTCAATTCCGATAAATTTGAATCCGCTTTTTTGTAGTTCATTGGTGTAGTTGCCCGTACCGCAGCCGATGTCCAAATAAAGCCCGTTTTCATTCGGATTTAGGTGAAATAACAGTCTTTCAGTGAGGTATTTGTCTGCTTTGCGGGTGAGGTTGTAGTCCGTTCCTATTTTATCATATTTGACTTCCATAGTAAATCTATTACTGCTTTTTATTCATAGTATGGGTTTGTGAGATACGGAAGATATTTTTGCTTGTTTATGAATTGTCCTTTATTTATAAATCCCTCAATTTCATTGGATAATAAATATCCGTGTTCATGCTGAAATACATACCGCAATTTAGTTTTGTATCTTCCTTTAAATTGCAGACTGGGAAATTCCCAAAACTTTTTTTGCCGATGCATATGTCATAATAGCTATTTCCGCAAGAACTATTGGGCATATGTTCGATGTCTTTCCAAACCCCAAAGGCATTTTTCGCCTGCATCGTCAAATAAAGTCTATTGTCTTGTGAGGGAAAACAAATATCGTCGTCTGTATTATTTACCAAATACAATTTATTTGCAATGTATTTGTTGTTGACTAAGGTGAGTTCTTGCTCATTTATTTGAAGGAAGAGCCCCTTTCGCGAAAACTTACCATCAATTTTTTTAGATTTATTTTTACTGACATACCAACCATCTGATTCTATGACTTTCCCGCTTGCATGTTTGTTAGCGAATAATTGATAATGAACATCAAGAAATTCTGCATCTTTGAATGCTGCTTCATTGAGTTCGTATTGTATAGATTTTTTAGGAAAAAACGCCAATTCTACCACGTATAATCCGACAGCAATTCCAATTGTGATGAGTAATATTTTGTAAACTCCTTTGATACCTTTCATGTTTTATCGTTTTTTAATGAACGCTAACGGTATCACTTATGTGGCTTGATAATAGAGTAACAAATGGTTATTCATTTGAATTCATCGGGTATTCAATTGGTGGTGGGGAAGGAGGGATAATAATTGTTCCGAACCCTAATCTCACTCTAAATTCAAGTAATTCCAGTAGTTCATGGTTAATTATTTCTTTTATCCAGAATTTCAAAAAACTGGTTGATACCATTTCGGAATAACCTGATTAAAATCATCATACCATTCCAAAACTTCCTCTGTTTGATTTACAAAAACAGCTATTTGCGCTGCCCCGTAAGGCACTCCCCAGGGAATTGCTCCAAGTTGATTGACAGCGATATACAAAGCCATTAATTTGAAAAAATCGGATGGAATGTCGCCCTCAAAATAACCATCAATTTGACCGGAGGCAAACGCAGGATTTTCGGCTGCTGACCAAACAATTCTATTAAATTCATCCCACGGATCGCCAAAATCTAATCGGTTGAAATCTATCACGGCTAAGGCGTCTTCAGGCGTTATCAGCATATTGCCGATGTGGTAGTCTCCATGATGGAAGCATTGCGGTCTATCGTGGGTTAAATACCTGTGGTTTTCAATGTAGGTTAGGATTTTATCTTTATTTTTGAGTCTTACTCCGCAGTTGTTATATGCCTTTATCTTTCGGTCTATTTTTTTGTTGTAATGTACGTTCCATGTGCTTTGATTGGGTGGGCAGTTGACTTGATTAATTTCCCGCAAAATCTTTCCTGCTTGTACGCCTAATTCGTATTGCTTTTTTTCGGGAAGATTGCCTAATGATTTCCGGGCTTCCGAGCCGTCAATCCATGAAAATAGTCGAAAGGTATTTTTTCCTTGATTGCATTTACCTTCATCAAGCAGTTTTGAAACGGGGATGTTTTTTGAGTTTAATTCCTTCAATGCAGCATAACACGCCTGCTCTTTCTCCAAACTTGATGCATCGGATATTCTCAATAAAAATTGGTTTCCGTTGTCGGTTTTTATGTAATATTTCTCGTCATCTGACCAACCTTCGGTTATTTTTCTTGTGATTTTCCATGTATGAGCATCGGAAATATCGCTAAAAAGAGGGTTCATATTTATTTGATTTTCAATGCATAAATATATGCCTCGATGGTCGTTTTATCTTGAAATTCTACGGTAGCGAGTACGCGTTCATATGCTTCACCTTCAAACTCATCCAAGTCCGCCCAATGCACCGATAGTTTATCCGAACTGAATACATAACCTTCTACATCCTCGCCATTTTCATCAAGAATGATAGCGGGATAACCCATCGTAGCACCCCAACCTTCATTGTGCAAGATACCTTTCACGCTGCCTTGCTGCCATGTACCACCGATATTTTTGAGGATGTGTTCATTGGGACGTCCGGGGCATAGTGTGCCGTATACAAATAATTTATTGACCATCGGATTCAATGATTTCCTCAATTTTACCAACAAATACATCCTTATCATCCACAAAAAGCGCGATTGATTTGTATGATTTTTGAATACCGTAAATCCTGTCGATTGTATGCTTTTGATTCAAATGAATGATGATATTATGAGCATCGAGCATGTCAAATGCCGAGAGTTTGATATGTTCTTTATCTTCTAAAGTTTTGGTTGTTTTTTCGATTCGTTCGATATGTTCAAATGGAATATAAGTTTGAGAAGCAAATCCATATCGCAGATGAAGCGTTTTTGTATGATAATTGATAGAGAGCAGTCGTTTGTTGAGCGATTTTAAAATAGAAAGTATCTGAAACATCGCGTATATACTCAGAAGCGTGACAACCCACGCGACGGTTTCATTCCATTTTGCCAATAATAAATGCATCGCAAATGCCTCAATGAGCAATACAAAAAGTATCACCACCAAGACCGTTTTGATACCATTCTTTTTAAAGTAGGTAAATTCATTTTCCTGAATTTCTGCTTTCTTTTTTGTGGCAAATAAATAATAGAAAACAGAAATCTCAGTAGCTAAAATCCGCCCGACTCTACCCGGAAATATCTCATTACAAGCAATTAACAAATTATCATAAAAATCATTCTCGTTATTTGCTTGGTTTTTGAATGATTTATTGAGTTGAATGATTTTGTAAATCAAAATCGAAACCAATCCTACTTCGATAAGCGGAACTGCGAAGAATTTTACCTTCGACAGCAATGCCTGATGTTCGAGGGGAATGATAAATCCGGCGATTAAAATACCTATCAGAAAGGGATAGATGACAGTAAATTTCGGAATTTTAGTTTTCCTGATAATCAGAAAGTAAACAATCGGTACAGTTATCAATAAATCCAACAGAATCGCCACCGACACATCAGCAGGTGCACTTTGAAATGCTGATGTTCTGGGTAGAATGGCGAGAAATAGGATAATCAATAAAGGAATGCCGAATTTTAGGTGTTCGAGTTGTAGTTTTTTTATCATTTTTGTGTGTTTGTGCATTAAACTTTCTCCAGTTTAATATACGGTTTTTCGGGCAATTTTACAATAATTTCGTCTCCTATTTTTATGGATTTTAAAACACCTTCAAGCCATGAATTCCACCATTCGGATAATGCAAATACAACAGATGTGAAAACGGACCATTCTGCTCTACAAGAAAGCTATGAAAGGTATCAGGCGTCAAATATTCGCAAGGCAACACCGCCTTCCACGCACTATCCGGCGGATTGAAAAGTGAGATTTCAAATTGAGTCGAATTGCTCGTTTTTTCCTGCAAATAGGCTTGATTGAGCATATATTCTTGAAAATTTTCGGGCAAAACGCGATGTCCATCCTCAAACTGAATCTGCCACTTTGGAATGGTCGGTAAGTAATCATCCAAACTTTTCCCATCAGGTAATAACAAGCCAAAAACATGACATGTCAAAGGCGAATTAAAGCGATGCAAATAAGTATCGACAACGATTTCTTGTATGGTCGAAGCTTCTTTTAAGTGAAAAATGGCTTGCTCTCCAAATCCCGTCCGCGCAGATTCCCAACCAACCATGTGCATTTCTTTTCGAGTACCTTTTACCGCCATCGTCGGGTCGCCGTAGTGTACGTTGGAGACATGCGAAACCGTCGCTTCTTCAAGTAGGTTTTTTCGTTTGGGCAATTGCTTTTCTGTTGGATTTCCGAAAAAATTAATGCGGGAAATACCGCCTTCGTAAAATATTTGGATATGACATTCGGTAGCAGGTGTGGTAGAGAAATCAAAGCTGTGTTCTTGGTCGGGTTCAAGCGGCACTCTTGTCAATACCTCTACTTCCGTCATTGTCAATTCATCCATCAAAATGACGGTAATCGCCCGCGCCTGATTGCCCGTAAACCACTTGGTGCTGACTTGTACGGACGATATTTCGGCGCGTTCCTGAAAGGCTATCGTCAGCCAATTATGCGCCTCATGATCGTAGTAAATTTTTCGATTTTCCTTATCAATTCGCGTGGCTTTATGACGGCAAGTTTCCAAACCCCAATATTTCGCACCTGTATGCGTAAAGACCTCGCGACAGTCTTTAGGTTCGTCCGGTAAGACGACTTCATGTGGATTGGTAAAATCCGAATTGGAGTAAGCGATGATGTATGCGGGTATGAATTTCATATGTAAAATTTTGAACCACTAAGGGCACAAAGGACACGAAAACTTGTAGTACGCAGAGGACACTAAAAATTTCGTAAAAAGTTACTTATGAAGTTTTTAGACAACCTTAGTTTTCTTTCACGTTAGTTTTGTTTCGTGTTCTTTGTGCCCCTTAGTGGTTCATTTTATTCTGTGTAGTTTCTACCAGTTGGTAGTCCTTTATTAGCTTCCAAAATAATTTGTCCGGCGATGCTGACGGCGATTTCTGCGGCGGTTTTGCTGTACATATTCAAACCAATCGGCGTAAAGACATGCGCTAAATCTGCCTCTGAAATGCCTTCTTGTGCCAATTCTTTTTTCAAAGTGTCAATCTTATGGTCGCTGCCCATCATGCCGATGTAAGTGAATTTTTGATTGTATAATTGTCTGATAATCAATTTATCACTTCGATAAGAAAAACTCACGATAACGACTGCATCATTCGGGCTTGCGTCCATTTCACGTAATACATTTTCATAATTAATCACCTTAATTTCGTGAGCATAATTATTCTTAGGAAGCGTCACCAAATCCGGGCGGTCATCGTATTGTATGATTCGATAATCCAATATCGCCATTTGCTGTGCCAATGCTAAACCTACATGTCCTGCACCGAAAATATGAATCGTTTTAGGCGGATTTATTTTAATGATAATATCAAAATCGTGGTCTGCATTGAGCGTTATTTGTTCTATATTTTCAGCACTCAATTCCAATCCCGATTCACCATTCAAACGAATAAAAAGCGATTTTTTTGTATAAATAATTTCAGAAATAATAGAAATATCTTTCGCGGAAAGCGGCATACAAACCACCGTTTGCGAACCCGAACAAATCAGCCCCGATTGATTACGAGCATGTTGTTTATCGTGAAATTGTTCTTTGATAATCCCTCGTTTTTCCCCTTTCTTCAATAGGCTTTTTGCCAATTCAATCACCTTCACTTCCATGATACCACCGCCTATCGTTCCCTCGAAAATACCTTGTTTATTCACTGCCATCAGAAAGCCCTTTCGTCCCGGCGAACTGCCCCGACTATCTACCACGTATAATAGCGCAGTAGCAAGGTTTTCTTGCAAATTGGATAGTATGAATGACCAAGTTTTCATCTGTTCAATAGAATCGTAGCGCGGCACTTCCAGTCCGCGTCCCGTAGAACGACGCTTCTAGCTCGTTCCTCGCGTATGTAGCGCAAAACTAACGTGGCGCGGGCTGGAAGCACCACGCTACGGGACGCGAACTGGAAGTGTCGTGCTATGTTAAATCTTCTTCCGCCCTTCCAATATTTTCCTAAAAGAACGACTGCGAATTTCCTCCAAAGTCAATCCCGTTGCCAAGACTTCTTCCTCTGAAATCGCGCCGCTATTCAAACCTCTCAAAAAGTAGTTGAGTAAGCCCTGACCCGTTGCGGCATCGTCAAAAATATCGCCGATTAAGGTCGCTCTTGCAGCTTTTTCCACAAAGGATTTCAAGCGCACCACCGCATCGTCATAACTCTCCAAAAAGAAGGCATAAACGGCGGTATAACGCATTGGCAATTGAGCCGGATTCAAGTCCCAACCTTGATAATAACCATTCCATAGCGAGTGGCGAATGTGGTCGTAGCCCTTCTTCCATGCACGATGTACAATATCCTGATTTTCTTGCTGTTGTGCTGCTGTCAAGTCGCCGCGATGCGGACCGATGGGCATGGTATTCGTCGCGCCATCCGACAAAAATATGCCTGTATGTCCAAGTGCCACCTTCGTCATGTGGTGAGCAAAATCGCAGACTGGATGATTCATTTCCTGATACATCGCTGTGATATTGCAAGACGCGGTGTAATCATAGGTGCCGAAGTGCATGGCTATACACCGCCCCTTCGCCGCTTTGATGAAGCGATACAAGGGGTTGATGCCGTTGATGTCGAGGATGGATTGGGTGGTTTCGACCATCATTTCCATTTTCAGACTGCCTTTCGCTATGGGTAGTTTTTCCTCAAAATAATCGAAGCAAGCGGCGAGGGTTTCCGGCTGTTCGGGAATGGTCACTTTGGGGAGCATGACCACAAAGTTATCAGGCAATTTTCCGCCCGTCAAGCCTGTGAGCGTACTTAGGAAAATGTCGAGCGTTCGCAGCCCTCTTTCTTTGGTTTCTTCGGTAAAAGATTTGATGCGAATACCGATAAATGGCGGTAAACTGTTCTGCTCCATGCCTTTAGCGACTTCCGTAGCGGCTTGCGCGGCGATTTGGTCTTCCTCCTCATTAGCGCGGTTGCCAAAGCCATCCTCAAAATCAATCCGAAAATCTTCTAAGGCTTCCGCTTTTAATTTGTTGATGACTTTTTGATAAATCGCATAGGTGAGATACGCCGGATGTTGCGTTTTTTCTGTGCCGGACATTGCCTTTAAAGTCGCTTCCAAGTCCGCGATGTCTTGCGCCTCCGTTGGCAAAGATTCAAAGCCTTTCAACTCAAATGCTCGTCCGAAAACTGCGAAATTTGGTGCGTAAGTCAACAAGGTATTGAGTGATTTTTCCTTGAAAGTCTCCGCAATTCCCGATTTGAACAAATGCGCTCCGCCATAGACGGTATGCACGGGTTGTCTGTCCGATTTATCGCCGGGATATAGTTGGTTAAAGGCTTGATTTGCAGTACTTAACTTGCTGAATAATTGTGTTTGTAATTGATTGTCTATGCTTAATTTCATGATTGACGAGTTGATGGGTTGACGAGTTGTGGAATTGATGAATTACATTTTTAATTTCGCTACAAAGACACAAAGGCACAAAGAATTTTAAAGTTTATACTTTGTGTCTTCGTGTCTTTGTGGCAAGGTTTCATTTTGTCTTGAATCCACTCATTAGCTTCCCCTATACGTGGAATATCCAAATGGATTGAGCAATAGCGGCACATGATAATGCGTCTGGTCAAAAGTATTAAAATCAATGACAACTTTTGGGTAAAAACTCACCTTATTCTGTGCCGCAAAATAGGCTTTTGTATCGAAACACATTTGATAATGACCGCTTGGTAAATCAATGCCTGCGGGGAGTAAATCGGTGATTCTGCCATCATCATTGGTGATGCCGAGGGAGACGGTTTGCCAAGTATTTTCGACTTGTTTTTTTAATTTTATGCAAATGCCTTTCGCGGGCATACCCTC
>JAHDEO010000056.1 GCA_020628725.1 Saprospiraceae bacterium | reverse complement strand
CATAACGAGGCGATTTTTCATATAATATAAATCCCATTAAATCAATGGGTAAATATCGCACGGATATTTTCGGGGTCGCGCATACCACAGACTTTTACTAGCATGAATAATGAGTGAATTTTGAATGAGTGAATGAGTGAATATTTCTAATTCATAGTATGAATGAGGTCAAGTATTATCGCATTAATACATTAAAATATTCACTCATTCAAAATTCACTCATTCACTCATTTAACACCGCAAACGGGTCTTGGTCAAATCCAAATGAAGCAAGGTCTTTTGCTGCTTTCAAATTGGTGATAGCGACTTCCATTTCTCTGCCTTTTATATCTATGGTATGATTTTGAGCGATTTTCGCGCCTGTTTCGAGTGTTGTCCAGTCTTTCCAGACGGTGGGTACGCCGCCGATGGGGATGATTTTCACCCACATTTTCCATGATATTGGCAAGCCGTTTTCATCCAACATCCACAAATACGAATCGCCGGGCGTGACACCACCGGACGAGTAAGTAATCAATAAGGCTTCTTCGCCATTTTCCAATTTGACGAGCCTTCTTTCTGTGCCTTTGTCGAATACTTTGGCAGGAGCATTGAGCCAGAAGGAGTCATTCGCGAAAAACTCCCATGCTGTTTCAACTAATTTATCAGCTTCCTTGCCTTCGATTCGTGTGCCGTTTTGAAATGCCGTGCCTTGTAAGCTGTCCAGTACAACATATACTTCATTTTCATCCCATTTAACTTGTACCCAATTACGCGTTCTATCCCACAAAAAATCGTGGTTGCCACGCCCGTGAAATCGCCATTGCACCACGCCCGTCGAATCCCAAGCGGGTTTGTTGATGGCTGTGAGCATTTTTTGTGCAAGTGCGTCGGCTGCTGGTCCTTGTTCGCCTTTGGGCATCTTTTCGCTGAGTGCGAAACGTAAAGCGAACAGCCCGATTATCAGGACGCCAGCGATGATGGCTAATATTTTCAATACCTTTCTCATAAGTGGATTTTTGATTCGGTGATTTTTGATTTTTGATTGTGATTTACTCAGGCAACTCGCAACAAATAATTAGTCAAAACTACTCGTTCTTTTTCACTCACTCTACGTTGCAAAAATGGTCATTTATCCCGATAAACTCACATTTTCACGCCTTGATTGAGCAAAAAATAACTTCGCATTTTTGACCAATTATTTATTGCGAGTTGCCTCAGACATTTTCGCAGAGCGAAATCAAAAATCACCCAATCAAAAATCAAAAATTATTTAGTCTATATCAAATGTAATCTCTACTTGCGGTGTCACGGGACGTGATTGACAAGTGAGTACAAAGCCTTCTGCTACTTCGTCATCATCAAGTGCAAAACAGGCGTCCATTTCTACTTTTCCGTTGAGGACTTTACCCATGCAGGTCGCGCAAGCACCACTGAGGCAAGAATACGGCGGGTCGAGTTTGAGGCGCATCAGTGCTTCCACGATGGTTTCTTTTTCGCCTACGGTGATGTCGATTTTTTTACCATTGATATGTACTGCGACTTGATTGCCGGAAGTATTATTGGTAATAGTAGCACTTGCAGTTTTGGGTTCGTGAGGTAATTGTACGCTGCTGAATACTTCGATGTGAACCTTTTTATCGTTGATGTCGAGTTTTTGAAGGGCAGCTTTGGTGGCTTCCATCATGCCGCCGGGTCCGCAGATGAAGTATTCGCTATCTTTGTTGTGCGTTGGGTATTTTTCGAGGAAGTTCCTGATTTTTGTACCGTCGATTGGTCCGACTAAGCCATCCCAGTCGATTTTTGCTTTTTTGAACATGCCCATCAGTCCACCTTCTTTTTGGGTTGGGGGATTGTCAAGGGCGTATTCAACATTAATTTGTCCGGCATAGCGCGTTTGTAATTTATCCAATTCATCTTTGAAAATGACGGATTCCAAATCACGATTACCATATAATAGATACACGCTACTTTTCGGTTCTTGCTCCAAAACGCTCTTAAGAATAGACATCAAAGGCGTGATACCGCTACCACCACCAAACAAATAATAGTTTTTCTGTTGATTCAAATCCAATTTGGTCGTAAATCGCCCTTTGGGAGACATAATTTCGATAGCATCTCCTGCTTTGACATTATCGTTGATATGATTGGACACCAAACCGCCATCCACACGCTTGACCGTAACTGTCGGAACATCATCTACCACAGGGCTACTCGAAAATGAGTAGGCACGTCGCACTTCCTGACCATTTAATTGGAATCGTAATGTAAGATACTGACCATGTTTGTAGTTAAATGTGGTCTTTAAATCCTCCGGAATATCAAAACTTAATGAAACAGTGTCATGTGTTTCAGGGTGTACTTTGCTAACCTTTATTTCGTGAAAACTCATTTATTTTAGTGATTGGTGATTAACGTAACACGAACATTCCTGTCCGTGCTTTATATGTTACGGGCAGGAATGCCCGTGTTACGTTTTCGGCAAATATACAAAATGAACATGCGAATCACTATTTAACCAACCACAAAACAAAAAGTTCGTACCTTCGCAGCCGAATTTATGAAAAAATCACAGGAATATATTGCAAGAACGCTATTTGGTTTAGAGGATGTTTTGGTGAAGGAACTGGAAGATTTGGGTGCGGAAAATATCCAAAAACTAAAGCGGGCGGTATCTTTTGAGGGCGATAAAGCATTGATGTATCGGGCGAATCTGCATTTGCGGACGGCATTGCGGATATTGAAACCCATTCATCGTTTTGAGGCGCGAAATGAGCATCAGTTTTATCGTGGTATTCAGTCGATTAACTGGTCGAAACACATGGATAAGAGGGATACGTTCGCGATTGATACAACGGTGTATTCAGATTATTTTACGCATAGCAAGTACGTGATGTACAAAGCTAAAGATGCTATCGTAGATCAATTTCGGAAGCATTTTCACCAACGTCCTTCGATTGATGTGGATGCGCCTACCCTGCGGATTCATGTGCACATTTCGGAGCGTAGTTGTACGGTGTTGCTGGATAGTTCGGGGTCCTCTTTGCACAAGCGGGCGTATCGTACGAAGACGCATCGTGCGCCTATCAATGAGGTATTGGCAGCGGGAATGGTCTTGTTGAGTGGTTGGCGGGGTGAGCGTCCGTTTTGTGATATGATGTGCGGAGCAGGGACGATTGTTTGTGAAGCGGCATTAATCGGACAAAATATTGCAGCAGGGACGTATCGTAAGCAGTTTGGTTTTCAGACTTGGAAAGATTATGACCATACGCTTTGGCGCAATATTCAAGAAGAAGCTAAAGCCGCACAACGCCCACTCGAACATCCAATCGTGGCAGCAGATATTGCGAGTAAAACAGTGGATATGGCGCGAGGCAATATGATTTTACCTGCATTTGAGGAGTTGCGTGTCTCGCGTAAGGATTTTTTCAAAAATTCTCCAAAATATGAAAATGGGGTATTGATGATGAATCCGCCTTACGGCGAAAGGTATCATGAAGAGGATATTTTGGATTTTTACAAAAATATTGGCGATACCATGAAAAAATATTATGCAGGATATGAAGCATGGATTATCAGTTCCAATAAACAAGCCATCAAAAACATAGGTTTGCGTCCTTCAAAAAAGTATCAATTATTTAATGGTAAATTGGAATGTAAATTCCATCGTTATGATTTATACAGAGGTACAAAAAACAAAAACAATGATGAAAATACCGACACAAATGACAAATAATCAAACATGTAAGTTTTTTACAATTCTCATTCATTTTAATCATTAATATGTTATAAAAATCCTATTAAAAACATGTAATTGTGGATAATACATTCAACGAATTTAACATTATTCCTATACATTATTTTTAATTATAATATCACCTTATAACAACTTACATATCAATCATTTCTATCTATTACAAACTGTTAAAAAAAATAAGAATTTCCTCTGTTAGTTCGGAGATAATTCATACATTTGTGGAATAAAGGTTTTTTAAAAGCCCATAAGCCTTCCTTACACACAACAGATTACACCAAAACCTACTTCACCCACTATCATCTGCAAAATATACATATAATAGCAATGTAAGAATTTGCTATTATTTTTTCAATAATTAGAAGTGACTGAACCTTATTTTATGGTCATAATCGTATGGCTTAATGACTTCATTTTATAAATTATAAAATTCAAACATCCGATTAAGGAAAGTTCAAACAATAACCTCAACATTTGGACAGCTTATTTTGCCCTTAATTCCTCTTGAAAACTGTTATTTACCCCGATCACTATCCGGGATAAACACTCATCCCTAAAAAACTAAGAACAGAATCGGCTCGTCGAAATGTCGACATGATTATCTGAAAGTTCCTTAACAACTCTAATACTTAATTCAATTAAATTTTTAATGTGCTTATGAAAAGTTCATGTTTTACAAAATTTAACACTCGTTTCTTGCATAAATGTCATGGGTATTTCTGGATACTTGTGGCGTTTTTTGCATTTACAGGTAATGGTTACGCACAATGCGATTTTACCTGTCCTGATGATGTACTCGTGGCAGCGAGTCTCGGCAAATGCACGCAAGACGTGAGTTGGGAAGAACCAACATTGGGAGCCGGCTGTGCCGGATTCGCTATTGTTGACAGTAGCCACGCCCCCGGCGACGAATTCCCTGTCGGTACGACTACGGTAACTTACACAGCATCAGACGGTGTCACAGATGTGACTTGTAGTTTTGATGTCACTGTAGTTGACAATGAGAGTCCTACCCTCTCATGCCCTGCAAATATCACAGTATCCACAGACATCGGGGCTTGTGTAGCGTCTGTTTCTTGGCCCGACCCTGCGGTCGATGACAATTGCTCAGGCGCAATGATTACAAGTGCCACCCACACATCCGGCGATATATTTCCGCTCGGATTTACTTTTGTGACGTATACTGCCGTAGATGCTTTCGGCAATACAGCGACTTGTACTTTTTATGTGCATGTAATTGATGTTACAGCTCCCCAAGTTATTTGTCCCCAAAATATTACAGTGAATAATGACGCAGGTGAATGTGGTGCCAATGTATCATGGATACCTCCTTCTCCTATTGACAACTGTTTAGGTGCAGCAGTAACAGGCAGCACTCACAATCCGGGTGACTTTTTCCCTGTTGGAACTACTATCGTTACCTATGATATCGAAGATGCAGCAGGCAACGCAACAAGTTGCAGCTTCGAAGTCACGGTGAACGACACTCAAAATCCTACATTCTCTTGTCCTGAGAATTTGACGGTTTCTACCGATCCGGGTTCTTGTCAAGGTGCGACAGTCACTTGGAATTTGCCTAATCTATCAGACAATTGTTCTGCTGAGATTAGCAGTAGCTCACATATGCCGGGCGATTTCTTTGATTTAGGCACTACCGTAGTAACCTATATTGCTATTGACGGTGCGGGTAATGAAGTAACTTGTAGCTTTAATGTAACAGTAGTCGATATGGAAAATCCGACTTTGGCTTGTCCTGATGACATCACAATCGCCGTCGACAGAGGCGAGTGTGCTGCCGTAGCCAATTGGTCGGTTCCTGTTCCTATGGACAATTGTGCAGGTGTATCTATCACGGCTGCTTCACACAATCCGGGTGATACCTTCCCTGTAGGTATGACTATCGTAAGCTATACGGCTACTGATGCAGCAGGTAATACGGCAACTTGTAGCTTTAATGTAACAGTTGAAGACCTTGAAGCTCCTGAATTAATTTGTCCTATCAACGTGAAAGTACTTGCTTCGAGCAATTGTGATGCAGTTGCAAATTGGAGTGTTCCTATTCCTACGGACAACTGTCCGGGTGCAAGCATTGTAAGCGCAACGCACACGCCGGGTCAAACTTTCCCAATCGGTTCTACTACGGTAGAATATGTTGCTACAGATGCTTCGGGTAATACGACTACTTGTTCATTTGAAGTATTGGTAGCAGATACACAAAGTCCTGCGGTTGCTTGTCCGCTTGATTTGATTGTTTCTACCGATCCTGCAACTTGTGAAGCTGTTGTTGATTTTGACCCGCCACAAATATTGGACAACTGTCCCGGCGCAATGGTGACTGCTCAAAGTCACAATCCCGGTGATATTTTCCCATTGGGTACTACTACAGTTAGTTATGAAGTAACAGATGCAGCAGGTAATATGGCTGCATGTACATTTGATATTACAGTTGAGGATAACGAACCACCAAGTATCGTTTGTCCTGCTGATATTGTTATCAATACAAATCCGGGCGTTTGTACAGCGCAAGCTTTCTGGGAAGATCCTGCTACGGATGATAATTGCCCCGGTAATTTGACTTTAGATTCTGATTATATTTCGGGTAATACATTTGATTTAGGTGAAACTACAGTTACATATACCGTAACTGATGCAGCAGGCAATACTGCAACTTGTGACTTTACAGTTACAGTTATAGATAATGAGCCTCCTGTATTGGTTTGTCCTCCAAATGTTACTGTCTTTACGACTCCGGGTAGCTGTGATGCTCCTGCTGAATGGGAAGCTCCTGTACTTGGTGGCGATACTGCTCCAAGCCTTAATGACAACTGCCCCGGTGGTATGATTACAAGTGTAAGCCACAATTCGGGTGATGTCTTCCCTATCGGTTCTACAACTGTAACTTATACAGCAGTGGATGCTTCAGGTAATACAACAGAATGTAGCTTTGAAGTAATTGTTGAAGAGTGTATGGGTACAGGTACTACAGAGGAAGTCACTTTGATTTCTGACCAAGATATATTGGTAGATGGTACAGGTGGAAATGCACCTTACTTATTTACAGATCCGGGTACACCGGCTGATGCTACGCTTTCTAATATTACACTTCAATTATTTTTCCGTGTAGATGGCAATTCTTGTGAAAGTGATATTGAAGTAGAAGTCACTGACCCTGCGGGTAACGTGATGTTATTTGACAATCTATTCACAGGCTGTTTAGGTCCTGCGGGTGGTTTATTCCAAACTTTAATTACTATTCCAAGTGGATCTACCATAGGTGCTCCTGCGGATTGGGTAGTTGAATTTGGAGATTCTAATGACCAAAACGCTGGTAGAGAATATACAGTTAGATTTGGTCGTTTGATTTACGATGTAATGACAGGTGAAGATGGCTGTGCTAATCCTGTTATTGTAAATTGTCCTGCAAACATTGAAACTGTCAATGAACCGGGATTGTGTGGTGCCTATGTTGATGTGCCTGTTCCTGAATTTGGCGTGGATTTCACGGACTGTTTTGATGCGACTATTTCTAATGATTATAATAATACCAATGATGGAACAGGTTTCTATCCGGTTGGAACGACACTCGTTACTTGGACAGTGACCGATGAGCAAGGTAATACAACATCTTGTATTCAAGTCATCGAAGTAACAGATACAGAAGCTCCTGAGGTGACTTGTCCTGCAAATATTACAGTAAATACAGCACTTGGTGCTTGTGGTGCTTTTGTTACTTGGGAAGCTCCTGAGGTTACGGATAATTGTCCGGGTGTACAGATAAACTCTACTGCGCCATCAGGTACAATTTTCTTGTTAGGTGTAACAACAGTGACTTATACAGTGACTGACCTTTCAGGTAATACAGCAGAATGTAGCTTTACCGTAACAGTTGAAGACAACCAAGCTCCAAATCTCTCTTGTCCTGAGGATGTAACCGTATTTACTTCTCCGGGTACTTGTGATGCTCCTGCTAATTGGGAACTACCGGGCTTATCTGACAACTGCGACGTAGCAGAAATTACAGGTTCTACACACAATCCGGGTGATGTATTCCCAATTGGTACTACCGAAGTAACTTACACGGCTGTCGATGCAGCAGGCAATGAGACTTCTTGTACATTCAACGTAATTGTAGAAGAATGTGCAGGTACAGGCGAAACAGAAACCGTTACCTTGATTTCTGATTTAGATGTATTGGTAGATGGTGAAGATTTCGCGGGCAATGTACCTTACCTATTTACTGATCCGGGATCTCCTGCTGATGCTACACTTTCTAATATTACACTTCAATTATTCTTCCGTATTGATGGTAATTCTTGTGAAAGCGACATCGAAGTACAAGTCACTGACCCTGCGGGTAATGTCAGTACATTTGACAACTTATTCACAGGCTGCTTAGGACCTGCGGGTGGATTATTCCAGACATTAATTACTATTCCAAGTGCATCTACCATTGGTGCGCCTGCGGATTGGACTGTTGAATTTAGAGATACCAACGACCAAAATGCGGGTAGAGAATATACCGTAAGATTCGGTCGTATAATTTATGATGTAACAACAGGCGAAGACGGATGTGCAAATCCGATTATCGTGAACTGTCCTGCAAATATCAGTACAGTCAACGAGCCGGGACTTTGTGGTGCTTACGTTGACGTTCCTGTTCCACAATATGGTGTAGATTTCACCGACTGTTTTGATGCGACTATCGTGAATGATTTCACAGGTACATCAGATGGTACTGGCTTCTACCCTATCGGTACAACGCTCGTTACATGGACAGTGACTGATGAGCAAGGTAATACAACTTCTTGTATTCAAGTCATTGAAGTAGAAGATGTAGAAAACCCAATGGTTACATGTCCTGAGGACATTACTGTTGCAACTGCACTTGGTGCTTGTGGTGCATTCGTTACATGGGATGCGCCGGTTGTTGTTGACAACTGTCCGGGTGTTCAGGTAAGTTCTGATATACAACCGGGTAGTATTTTCTTACTTGGTACTACAGTTGTAACTTACACAGTAACTGACCTTTCGGGTAATACAGCAACATGTAGCTTCAACGTTATCGTAGAAGATAAGGAAGCTCCTATCTTGGATTGCTCTTTGGATGGTGTACGTCCGGCAGATCCGGGTGTGTGTACATTCACCATGCCGGGTATTGGTTTCGACCCAACTGCTACGGACAACTGTGAAGGTGAATTAACATTCACCAACGACTATAATAATGCACCAAGTCTCGCAGGTGCTACTTTCCCTGTTGGTGTTACTACCGTTACATGGACAGTAACTGACGAGTCGGGCAATAGCTCTACTTGTGCAATTGATATTGAAATCTTAGACGAAGAAGCACCAACAATTGATTGTAGTGCCATCGTTACGACACAATCAAATGATGCCGGTGAGTGTAGTTTCACTATGCCGGGTATTGGTTTTGACCCAGCATTTGATGACAACTGTCCGGGTGCTACGATTATCAATGATTATAATGGAGAAGCAAGTCTTGCAGGTGCTACCTTCCCTGTTGGTACGACTACTGTTGTTTGGACAGTGAGAGATGCTTCAGGCAATACTGCGACTTGTTCAATTGACATTACAATTGAAGATACAGAAGCTCCGGTAATTGATTGTAGTGCGATTAACGCTACAGTAACTACCGATCCGGGCGTATGTTCTCATACAGTAGCAGGTTTTGATTTTGACCCAACATTTGATGATAACTGTCCGGGTGCTACGATTAGCAACGATTATAATAGCGAGGCGAGCCTTGCGGGTGCTACGTTCCCAATTGGTACAACTACCGTTGTTTGGACGGTAACTGATGCAGCAGGCAATACTGCAAACTGTAGTATTGATGTTGTAGTAGAGGATAATGAGGCTCCTGTCTTGACATGTCCTGAGACTGTTACAGCATTTACATCATTAGGTACTTGTGATGCGCCTGCTGAATGGGATCTACCTGCTTTGATGGACAACTGTCCGGGTGCTACTATCACAGGAAGCACACACAATTCAGGTGATATTTTCCCAATTGGTACTACAACAGTAACTTACACTGCAGTAGATGCAGCAGGTAATACGACTGAATGTAGCTTCGATGTAGTGGTAGAAGAATGTGCAGGAAATGCCGTTACAGAAACAATTACCTTGATTTCTGACCAAGATGTATTCGTCGGTACAGGTGATATGGAAAGTTTCAGTGAAAATCTCCCATACATCTTCCCTGATTCAAGTCCGGCAGGTGCAACAATTAGTAATGCTACACTTCAATTATTCTTCCGTTTGGCAGGTAATTCATGTGAAAGTGATGTAGAAGTACAAGTAACTGACCCTGCGGGCAATGTCAATGTATTTACAGGCTTATTTGCTTCTTGTAATGGTGTTGCCGGTGGATTATATTCTACCACAATCAATATTCCTAGTGCTTCTACCAATGGTGGCGGTCAATGGACTGTTGAATTTAGAGACAATAATGATCAGAATCCTGTTTCTGCGGGTGTCTTGACGCCTAATAATCCTCCGGGTACTGAATATACTGTTAGATTCGGTAGAATCGTTTACCAATCTACAACCGGTGAAGATGGCTGTGCTATCCCGATTATTGCAAATTGCCCTGCGGATGTAAACGCAGTTTCTCAATCTGATATTTGTGGTGCATTCGTTGACATTCCTGTACCGGAATATGGTGTAGATTTCACCGACTGCTTCCCTGCAACTATCGTCAATGATTTCACAGGTACATCGGATGCTTCCGGTTTATATCCTGTAGGTACGACCATCGTTACATGGACAGTAACCGACGAGCAAGGTAATACTGCTACTTGTCTCCAAGTAGTTACCGTAACAGACGTTACGCCGCCTACTATTACTTGTCCTGGTGACGTAGTAGTGAGTACAGCTCCGGGTGCTTGTGGTGCAGTTGCCGTTTGGCCTCAGCCTCAGTTCTCTGACAACTGTCCGGGTCCTGTTGTTACTTCAAGTGTACCGTCGGGTTCTATCTTCTTGTTGGGTACAACGACAGTTACTTATACAATTACTGACCTTTCAGGTAATACAACAACTTGTGATTTCACAGTTACAGTAGAAGACAATGAAGCTCCTGAGGTGACTTGTCCTGCTGATGTGACTGTATTTACTACACCGGGTAGCTGCGATGCCGTAGCAGAATGGGATTTACCGATGATTACAGATAATTGTGATGCATCTCCTGAAATCACGAGCGAATCACACGCTTCAGGTAGCACATTCCCGATTGGTACGACAACGGTTACATATACTGTTCAAGATGATGCAGGTAATGTATCAACTTGTAGTTTTGATGTGATTGTAGAAGAATGTACAGGTACAGCAGAAACAGAAACCATTACTTTGATTTCTGATATGGATGTATTTGTTGGTCAGGCAGATGGCGAGTCTTTCGCAGACAATGCACCTTACCTGTTCTCAGATCCGGGTACACCTGCAAGTTCTACCATTTCTAATATTACACTTCAATTATTCTTCCGTGTGAATGGTAATTCATGTGAAAGTGATATTGAAGTACAAGTAACTGACCCTGCGGGTAACATAGTTTATGTAGGTGCTCCATTTGCAACTTGTAATGGTGCAGCAGGCGGATTGTATATTGAAACAATTAACATTCCAACTGCAAATACTACAGGTGCTACTGCAAATTGGACTGTTGAATTTAGAGATACCAATGACCAGAATCCGGGTGCGGAAGAATACACTGCGAGATTTGGTCGCTTAATTTACGATACGACTACTTCGGGAGTTGTGAGTTGTGCTACACCTGTCATCGTTAATTGTCCTGCGGATATTACGATTGATGGTCTTGGTGCAGATTGTTCTACACAAGTAGATATTCCTGAGCCAGTGTTTGGTACAGACTTCACTGACTGCTTCAATACTGTTGCAACCAACGATTATAATGGCACTTCCGATGCTTCGGGCTTGTACCCTGTTGGTACAACTTCTGTTACATGGACATTTACAGATGAGCAAGGTAATACAGCGACTTGTGTTCAGACAATTACCATCACGGATACAGGCGATCCAGAAGTTGTTTGTCCTGATAACATCGTAACATCTACGGATGCAGGCGAATGTGGTGCAAGCGTATTCTGGAATCCACCTGTAACAGACGATAACTGTGGTGCTCAGGTAATGAGCCAAACACACGAGCCGGGTGATTTCTTCGGACTTGGTACAACTACTGTTACTTACGTCATCCAAGATGCTGCGGGTAATATGACTGAGTGTAGCTTCGATATTACTGTTGAAGACACAGAAGATCCTATGATTACTTGTCCTACGGATATTTTAGTAACATTTGATGCAGGTTCTTGTGATGCAGTCGTTACTTGGGATGCAATCGCTACCAGCGACAACTGTCCGGGTGCTACAATCACAAGTATGAGCCACAGTTCAGGCGATACTTTCCCACTCGGTACTACTGAGGTGACTGTTGAAGTAACTGATGCAGCAGGTAATGTAGCTGAATGTAGCTTCGATGTAACTGTTATTGACAATGAAGTACCAACGATTATCAACTGTCCTGCGGACATTGAGATTGACGGTCCTCCGGGTGAATGTGAGGCTGCTGTAACTGTTCCTGTTCCAATGTTTGGTACAGATTACACAGATTGTCAAGGTGCTACTACGGCTTCCAATGACTATAATAGCTCAAGCAATGCTTCTGATACTTACCCTGTTGGTACTACAGTAGTTACATGGACATTTACTGACCCAAGTGGTAACTCTGTTGCTTGTCAACAAACCATTACTGTTGTTGAGCAAAACTTGGAAACTGATGCCGTATTAGTAACGGATAAAGACGTATTTGTAGGTGACGGTATAGATAATGCGGACTTCCACGAAAGTGACAGTATCCTCATCTTCGATCCGGGTGTACCTGCCAATGCTACCGTAAATAGTGTTATCCTTGACTTCTTCTTCCGTCCGGAAGGAAACTCTTGTGAAAGAGATGTTGAGGTAGAGGTGACTGACCCTGCGGGTAACGTATTCCCTATATTTGTAGCACCAACTTCGAACTGTACAGGTAATGATGCGATATTCCAATTCACACTTCCATTGGCTTCTGTACCAACAGCAGCTTCAGGTGGTGGTGACTGGAAATTACGTTTCCGTGATACTGCTGACCAGAATCCGGTTTCTGCCGGTTCACCGGGTGCATTTGCGCCTGCGGGTACAGAGTTCTCTGTTAGATTTGGTCGTATCACTTATGATATTACCATCGATCCGGATTGTGATACAGCAGTACCATGTGCTTCGGGTGGTATTATTACTGCCTTTGATGAAACAACTGTCTGTGTAGGCGATGGTCAGCCGGATGAGTTGATATTTACACGTACAAGCCAGTTGGGTGCAAATGACGGTTGGTTAATCGTAGATGATGCTACGGGACAAATCTTGTCACCGGGTGTTGTTGCACAAGGTATGAGCCAATTCACTTCACCTGACCTTGATGGTGCAGGCGTAGGTGTTTGCTCAGTCTACTCTATCGCATGGAATGGTACACTTTCTAATGCCGATATGGGTGATAATATCGAAGACATCATGGCTTCTGATTGCTTCGCTTTGAGTAATCCGATTTTGATTAATCGTGTAGAATGTCCGGGCATCGTTATTGAAGAAGATGGTTTCGACACCATCGGCGAACCTATCAATAGCGACGTTAAGCTCTATCCTGTACCAACTTCAACTATGTTGAATGTAGAATACACATCAGCTAATGATGAAAACATCAACATTCACGTTCTTGATGCAAATGGCAAAGTCTTGAAGGTACAGATACAGAATACATTGAAAGGTGTGAATACTTATCAGGTAGATGTCATTGACTTACCGGGTGGTATGTACTACATTAGAATATTTGACAACGAAGGAAATATGCAAGTCAAACCATTTACGAAGATTACTCCGTAATTGGTCACGAAGTATAAATTTGAAAACGGGAGTCGCATCATGCGGCTTCCGTTTTTTTATTTGCATAATGCTGAATTAACATAGATTTTTATTTAAATTAACTTCAAAAATAAAGCGATTTTCATTTTTCTTTATGGAAAATTGAATAGGACACAGATTGAAGAGATAAAATCCGTATAAATCTGTTATATCTGTTAAATTCGTGCGCTATTCCCAATTTAAACTTGAACTTAATCTTAATCTTATCATGAAATACATTCACATACTCATACTCCTATTATTGTTTTCTTGTGGAACAACCAAACAATCTCTTACGAAAGTTAATCCTAACGGACTCATCAACGTCACACACGCACCCATAGATGCACGTAAACAGTTGCAAACCATCACCTTCGGCTCATGCAATAAAGAAACTGAACCCCAGCCCTTCTGGGCAGAAATGAAGCCTTTAAAGCCGGACTTATGGATTTGGTTGGGGGATAATATTTATGCAGATACAGGAGATGACAAGGTCTTTCGAGCTAAATACAACAAACAATTATCCAATAAAAATTATGCAAAATTTGTCAGTCAAACGCCGATAGTCGGCATATGGGACGACCACGATTATGGCGTGAATAATGGCGGAAAAGAATTCGCACAAAAAGACATTGCCAAGGTAGCAATGTTGGACTTTTTGCAAGTGCCACAAGATGCAGATGTCCGAAAACGTGAGGGAGCTTACCAAGCCTTCACCTTCGGAAAAAATGATACACAAGTAAAAATAATTCTGCTGGATAGCCGCTATTTCAGAGATGAACCAATACGCGAAAATCGGAAATACATCCCTAACGAAACAGGTACTATTCTCGGAGAGGCGCAATGGAAATGGCTCGAAAATGAGTTAAAAAACAGCACTGCACAAATCCATATCATTGCCAACGGCATACAAGTCCTACAAGAAGAACACGCCTACGAAAAGTGGGCAAACTTCCCCAATGAACGCCAACGCTTACTCGACTTACTCATTGATTATCAAGTCGATACACCAATTCTATTGAGCGGAGATAGACACATCGCCGAATTTGCTCAAATGGAATACAAAGGCAAATCCATCGTAGAACTTACCAGTAGCGGACTCACGCACTCCTACGATGCACTCGAATCCGAACCCAACAAACACCGAGTTGGCAAACTAATCACCAGTCTCAATTACGGCTGCATGATGATTGATTGGTCAGGTGACAAACCCGAAGTCACGATTCAAATTAGAGGTAAAGGTAATAAGGTATTGGAGGAAATGCGTTTTTAGTGTACATTTGCGAGATAGTTCATAGTTCGTGGTTGATAGTTCATAGCCAAAATCATATTAATACACAATCAACTACAAACTATGAACCATGAACTATCAACTATGAACTACAAAGCACGACTTAGCACACTCATTTTCATGTTCATCCCCCTGCTCATGTTCGCGCATGGTGTATCGCAGAGCGACCAAGAGATTCTCACCAATGGCGGTTTACTTGCCTATATTCTCGTAGGTGCAAAACACATGGTGACAGGCTACGACCATTTGCTCTTCTTGGTTGGAGTCATTTTTTATCTGAGCAATTTCAAGGATATTGTTAAGTTTGTTACGGTATTTACTATCGGACATAGTATCACCTTGATTAGTGCTACTTTGCTGGGTATCAAGGCGGACGAACATTTGATTGATGCCGTGATTGCTTTGAGTGTCTTGTATAAGGGTTTTGAAAACTTGGGTGGTTTCCAAAAGGTATTCAGTGCAAAATCGCCCAATTTGCTGTGGATGGTTTTTATCTTTGGACTCATTCACGGTTTTGGTCTCTCCACTCGATTACAATCGTTTGATATTGGCAGCGAACAGATTTTAGCTAAAATTGTCAGCTTTAACATTGGTGTCGAACTTGGTCAAATTGCTGCGCTGATTCCTATCGTTTTCATCATTTCGCGCTGGAAAGCCTTTAAGAGTTATGATACTTTCTATAAGGTCGTCAACTGGTTTTTAGTTGTTGCCGGTATTGGTTTGTTTATTTTTCAGATGTACGGATATTTCACGCATTGATCATTTAATGAGTGAATTTTGAATGAGCGAATGAGTGAATTAATGCTGAAATGCGTTAATGCGACAATAGTTTTTTCATTAGTGTATTGACATTCACTCATTTTTTTCGTTATAAATACGGTCTTATCTCCACAAAAGTGAACCAAAACCTTTTCTTCCTGTACTTGTTCGATTAGAAAATACGAAAATCATGTCTACAAAAATCTGGCACTCCGACATTCAATTAAGTATACTCAACGATATTTCCCGCAATACCTGTTCCACTCATATGGGTATCGAATTTACCGACTTTGGCGATGATTACTTAGTGGCAACTATGCCTGTGAATGAAAAAACCGTGCAACCCATGCGGATTTTACATGGCGGCGCATCTGTGGTATTGGCGGAGACGGTGGGTAGTGTGGCAGCGACGCTCTGCGTAGACATGAATACTAAAACCGCCGTCGGTGTGTCGATTAATGCGAGTCATCTGCGTCCGGCGCGTGAGGGAAGTATGGTGACAGCTACGTGTACGCCTATACGTCTTGGGCGCACGCTACATGTGTGGGAGATTAAGATTCGGGATGAGAAGGATAGGATGACTTGTATTTGTAGGCTTACAATGGCTGTTGTGGATTTGTAATTGCAAGTAGTATGCGGCGCAAGCCGGAGGCATACGCTACGGTGCTTTACATTTTTCTTCGTAATTCGCGTCGGCGCATAGGCATGGCGTCTATAATGGCAAATAGCTTTTCGCAGGTGAGGATGTTGTTTTGAGTGAGCTTAACGCCACCATCTAATCCGATTAAAACGACTTCAAACGGGCTATCGTCCGATTTGTATTTTTGGTATAATTTATTGGAATTAATCCATTCATTATCAGCACTTAATCCACGTTTAAATTGATTAGATTGGACTTGATAGACGACTAATTTGCGTTCTTTCATTCCGGCTGAATGAGTGCGGAATTCAGTGAGTTGCGCTTGTAATTCGAGTTGAGTTGCGTCATCTACAAGGATGAGAATGAGGCGATTTTTCCATTGATGTTTGGAGAGGTTTTGTGCGTTGACATTAACCATAAAAAAAGAAAATAGGGTAAGTAGAATGAGTTTTTTCATAAAAAGAAATTGTTTGATTATCAGGTTGTTGAATTGTTTTTTACAAGACAAAAATAATTCAACAACCTGATAATTGAACAAAGTAGGACGCGACACGGGCTGGAAGCACCGTGCTACGAGTTACAACCAACTCGGTCCTTCCAATACCTTCTGAATAAATCGGGGAAGTAGTTCTACATTCATCAGTATGGTGAAGAAGAAGCCCCAAACTGCCCCCGTAAAGTGTGCCATGTGACCGATATTATCGGTACCACGCTTATCCATATACCACGAGTAATAGAGGTAAGCCACACCCGCCAGTATCTGCGGAATAGCAATGATACCATACAAATAAAGGTTTTGCCACGGCTCAAATAATATCACCGCAAACACAACTGCCGAAACACCGCCCGACGCTCCTAAAGCACCATAATGTGGCGCATTCTGATACCGAAAATAACTCGGAATAGATGACACGATGATACCACCAAAGTACAATGCCATATATTTGAGCGTGCTAAATTCACCGAGATAAGCCGGGTATAAATACTTCTCTACCGCGTTACCAAATGACCACAATACAAACATATTGACCCCCAAATGCCACCAATCTGCATGGATAAAACCTGATGTCAGAAAGCGGTACCATTGGTTATGCTCTTTAATCGTAACAGGATGAAAAATAAGTTGAGATTTGCCGTTACGATTCTGCATAAGTTGATAAGAAATCAAGCAAGTAACAGCTACAATGAGGTTAGTGATGGTTAGAAACTCCGGATTCATTTTATGTACTGATGTGCTGACGTATTGATGTGCTCATGTATATACGTCAGTACATCAGCACACCTACACGTCGGCACGTTAATGATGATATGGTTCGTTTTTTAAAATCGTCATGGCGCGGTACAATTGTTCTGTGAAAAATACGCGTACCATTTGATGTGAAAAAGTCATTTTTGATAAGGAAAACTTCATATTGGCGCGGTCATATATTTTTTGCGAAAAACCATAGGCACCGCCGACCAGAAATATAGCTTTTTTCTGTGGTTGTTGCAATAACCTTTCCATAAAAACAGCAAACTCAGGCGAAGTGTATTGCTTGCCTTTATCGTCTAATAATATGAGGTAATCATCCGATTTGAGTCGCTTCAAAATCTCCTCCCCTTCCTTAGTTTTGATTTGCTCGAATGACAATCCTTTAGTCTTTTTCAATGCGGGAATCACTACCGCTTCAAAAGGCAAATAATGCTTCAACCGCTTGACATATAGCGACATGCCTTCCTCCACAAAACCCTGTGTTGTTTTTCCGATTAACCAAAATTCCACTTTCATAATAATGCTACAATGCTGTAATGCGATAATACTACAATGAAAATGAGCGAATGAGCGAATTTTGAATGAGTGAATATATCTAATGCTATAATGCGTCAATGTGATAATGTGCGTTTTATTGTCGCATTGTATCATTATCGCATTGTCGCATTAAAAACATTCACTCATTCGCTCATTCAAAATTCACTCATTTGCAATACCATTTGTATGTTACTGCGTTCGTATGGGGTTTCGTGTCCTTGGACTTCTTGGAAGCCGAGCTTACGATATAGATTAATGGCAGGAGTGAGTTTGGTATTGCTTTCAAGATAGATGGTTTTTGCATCGAGCAAACGAGCTTTTTCTATTACCGCTTTACCCAACAAATAACCAATCCCCTGACCATGATAATCAGGATGTACTCCCATTTTTGCCAACTCATAGTCATAGTCTAAGTCTTCCAATTTGACTAATGCACACGTTCCTACCGCCTTACCTTCGTACACAACAAAGATAATGTAACCGCCCTTCTCAATAATATTCTTTTCAGGAAAATCTAATGCTTTATAATCGGCAGCCTCCATTTCAAAATATTGCTCAATCCACCATTGATTGAGTTGCTTAAAAGCTTCACGATATTTGGGCTCGTAATCAACTATTTTCATAATGGATAATGGATAACGGATAATGGACAATGGATAACGGATAATGATTTTAATTTTCGCGTAGCGAAAATCATTATCCGTTATCCATTGTCCGTTATCCATTATTCATTAATCATTAAAACTTTGTGCGTCTGATTTTCTAATTTCAAAAAATAAACACCTGTTGGAAGTTGTGATACATCTAATGTTTCATTTGAAGTTTGAAGGATGCCTGAAAACACAATCTCTCCTAATGCAGACACCAGTTCAAAGGGTGCTTCTTTACTAATATTTCGCTGAATATTAATTTGCGAATTAGCCGGATTTGGATAAATTAAAACATCTGTAATCGCCTGATTTTCTTCTACATCAGTAATCGTGGTACCGTTGAGGTCATATTTAGAAAAGAATTTCCAGACTTCATCAGAAGCGTTGATATCTCGATTGGTCACGCCAATGTCCAGCAAGCCATCGGGCCAAGTATGTCCACCGCCTTCGATATGGAAAAATTCGACATTTACGCCGGCGTCACCGTCACGATAAACACGATATTCTGCGGTACATTGGTCCGTAGTATTGGTATTAGGTACATTGTATATCGTTGGTGTTGGATTGCAATTATTGTGATTCACCCAATAGGCAATCAATTCATTCATCGAAATGGAAAGACTCGAACCATTATAGCTGACCACAGGGTCTTGCGTACCGTGAATCTGCATAACAGGAACCGGACGTTGAGCATTGCAACCATTGAGTGTAAGGTCAGTCATTGACCCCGTAACAGAGGCTATCGCGGCAATGCGTTCGCTTAGATTACACGCCAAGTGGAAACTCATAAAACCGCCATTCGACATACCTGTGCTGTATATACGATTTTGGTCAATATTGTATTCAGCAGACAGTGAGTCGATTAGTGCTGCTGTAAATCCAACATCATCTACCGTACTGCCATTAGCAAAACCGACATTGAAGTGGCGCGACCCCGTAGCATCCAATGTACCTTCGGGATATACAAGAATAAAATCGGCAGTATCTGCTACCGAATTAAAAGAAGTATAGAGCTCTTGCTGAAAGGCATTGCTACCATAACCGTGAAAATTCAGCACCAATGGCACAGCCGTTTGACCAGAGTAAATAGCCGGAACATAAAGCCTGTATTCTCTCTCAAGACCATCGTGCATGATAGTACCTTCAATGGTTTGGGCATGAGCAACGATGGGGCAAAGTAGTAATAAAAGGTAGATGATTTTTTTCATATGGAAATTTTATTGTTCGATTGTTGAATTGTTTCATGGTTAGATGTTTTTTTCGCTACGCGAAAAAAATAATAAAATAACAATGCAGCAATTGAACCATGAAGCAATGAAACTATAAAACAGTGAAGCAATTGAACAAATAAAAATAGGGTTAGTTCCACTAAAATGAAAGCTAACCCCGAAACCCTATGACAATAGGTGTCAATTGTCAAACACAAGATACGTAAAATCGGTTGTAAATGCGAACTATTTTTTGTCGTGGATAAGCATTTCCAGTAGGCTTTAACAGAATTTTAAGAAAGTTGAGTCAAGTTCAAGTTCAAGTTCAAGAGTCAAGTTCAAGTTTCGGGACCCGACGAGTCGCGTCTTTTTCATTCCGACGAATACAATCATATAGAAAATACTTGCCACAGGCAAATAAAAAAACTTGAACTTGTACTTGATTTTGTACGGACAGGTCGCGACCTGTCGCTTCAACTGATGCCTCTTTCCTTTTTAATCATATCATAGGCTTCGAGGAGTTTTTGGAATTTTTGTTGAGCAGCTTTTTGTACATCTTCGCCGAGGGTGCTGACGCGGTCGGGGTGATATTTTTTTGCCATACGGCGATAGGCTTTTTTGACTTCATCATCGCTGGCTTTCGGATCCACTTCGAGGATGGTGTAGTAGGTTTTCATATCCACACTTGCTATGCGTTTGCTGCCCATAAACATGGCATGTATAGATTTGAAATCTTTATTACTAATTCCCAAGTGACTGGAAATCAATTGTATGGTATTGGTTTCTTTTTGTGTAATATCGCCATCTGCTTCGGCAATCGCAAACATAAAATGCACCAACTGAAGTCGCACCGCGTGAGATTTGATTCGCTTAATCTGTAATGCCACCTTGCGCACAGAAAACTCTTTGTCAAGGATGACTTTCAGCAACTTCATCCGCGATTCGATGTGTTCCTCACCAAAATTGCGAACGTAAAAATCCTTTACATATTCTATCTCTTCGGGCTTGGCGGGATGCTCTGCACGCATCACCTCTGCCGCCAATATTAGTAAGCACAATTCAAATTCATTGCGCTCCACAGTGTAATTGCGAATCACATTATCTGCGTGGTCTTTTGCGTAGTTTTGAACATACTTAAAACCACCCACGACAGTATTCATTGCCGAATCAAAGATGGAACCTATCGGACCTTCCTTTGCACGTCCGACACCATCTTTCAACCATTGTTCAAATTTTGATACATCCATACGAGTTGCGGGTTTTCGGGTTACGAGTTGCGGGTTGCGGATTTATTTAACCCGTAACTCGTAACCCGCAACCCGTAACTTTAGAAGGCGAATTTAGGAAAATACTTTGAACACATTTATATTCAAGCTGTTTTATCGGAAAAAATCCCAAATTCCAAGCATCAAATCCCAAATAACAAGTATGAAAACGTTGAAGTTTGGAATTTGGTACTTGGAATTTGTAAGTTTACACTATGTACAGAGATCCTTATAATACTGAAACAGAACAGTTGTTCAGGCTGCACCCTTACAAGATTTTTATGTACTTATTGTTGGGGAGTTTGTGTGCTTTATTTTTTGGAGTGAGTGCAGCTTACATGTATCAAGTCGTTAATAGTCAGATAGAAACGGTTACGCCGCCAACGATATTTCTGCTCAATTCGGTACTGCTATTAGGTGGAAGTTGGTTTATTATCCAAGCTAATAAAGCTTATCAAAACGATGATACGCAGGGTTACACCCGTTCATTGATTATTACACTGATTTTGACGGTTTTGTTTATGATAGCCCAAAGTGCCGGATGGATGTATATGATAAGCAATGGCATGTTGGCAAGTCGTAATCCGTCAACGGGTTATTTGTATGTGATTTCGAGTTTGCATTTTATGCATGTTATTGGTGGGATTCCTTTTCTCGCGCTTTTTATACACGCCGCATACAAGCGTATGAAAGAACCTGTAAGTGTGCTCGTCTATTTTTCTGACCCGGAAAAACGGCTTAAATTGAAATTGCTGACGATGTATTGGCATTTTTTGGATGCGCTTTGGATTTATTTGGTGGTGTTTTTCTTGCTGATGAAGGTGGTGAAGATGATGATTTAGTCGGCAGTTCAACTTACATTTTTAGCTTCAAATCTTTAATTCCCCAATAAACATTTCCTACCTTTGACAATATATTAAAATTGTCAATATGCCAAATCGCGTCATTGCACATAGCCGTTTTACGAATTTTGATATAGACCTTTTTGCTGCGGGTAAGCACTATCGTCTGTATGAAAAATTCGGCAGCCACATCATGAAAGTTGATGGGCAATGGGGTGTTTATTTTGCGGTGTATGCACCTGCTGCGCGCAAGGTAGAG
>JAHDEO010000595.1 GCA_020628725.1 Saprospiraceae bacterium | reverse complement strand
CAGACCAACAAATGACAACCCAAAAGATTATGCTTTCTAAATAATTATGAATCAAAATGTTATAAAAAATAAAGCCGTCCGACTCTTTCTGATTTTGGGCGGCTTCTTTATTACGAATGCTTTAGTGGCGGAATTTATCGGAGTCAAGATATTTTCGCTGGAACGCACCTTCGGATTTGAACCGTTCAACTGGAAAGTATTAGGTATTGAAGGAAATTTGAGCTTCACAGCGGGTGTATTATTGTGGCCCGTTGTGTTTATTATGACAGATGTGATTAATGAATATTTCGGCAAACGTGGCGTAAGATTTCTCTCTTATTTGGCGGTTGGGCTGATTATTTATGCCTTTTTTATGGTATACATTGCCATCGGTGCTGCCCCTGCTGATTGGTGGATAGGCATCAACGAAACTAAAGGCGTACCCAATATGCAGACTGCCTTCTCCAATGTCTTCGGACAAGGACTGTGCATCATCATTGGTTCTGTGATAGCCTTTCTGTTGGGGCAAATCATTGATGTATTAGTATTTCATCGCATTCGCCGAATGACGGGGGAGGGAAAAGTATGGTTACGAGCAACAGGTTCTACGCTCGTATCGCAATTCATTGATAGTTTTGTGGTTTTATATATTGCATTTATTTTATGTCCGCAATGCACCAGCGGATTAGAACCTTGGTCTTACAACCAATTTCTTGCGGTTGGTATTGTTAATTATATTTACAAATTTATCATTGCTATTGCGCTCACGCCTGCGATATATGCCGCACATGCCGTGATTGACAATTACTTAGGTGAAGAACTTGCAGAAGAACTCAAACGCTTGGCGAGTGAGTAAAGCGGTCAGGCTGACCGCGCTACATTAAGTCATACGGAAATGCCATTCGTCTACAATGTCATTGGTCGGGTCAAAAGTATCCACCCAGTCCAAAAACAAATGACGGAACTGCTCAATCTCTCGACGAAGCAATCTAAGATACTCTGCATCAGCGAGTTCGAGTTGTTTACAAAGGTAAGTTTGACTATTCAATTCTCTTGCTGCAAGCTTTATCAGCACAGCATTATCCATACGGTGTGAATAGATGTCACCGCCTTCAGCATTGGCGATTTTTGCAGGTAGTTTGAGGGCATTTTCCATCATGAGTTGGGCTACTAAACCTCCTTCTTCCACGCCTTCACGGAAGCTGGCAATGATGGCATTTGTAATTTCGACAATTTCCTCTGCCTTGCCGAATACACTTAAATCTCTGTATCTCATGTCCATTGTATTTCCGTATTGCGAATGTAATTTTGAACGAGTGAATGTTGAATTTTGAATACAATTTAACACAAGTTAACCGGGAAGTGACTTGTGGATAATCGGTTATAAAATTGTACTTTTGTGCAAAATACAACAAACTAAGTAACGAAGATATAATAATTTGTATAATTCGATAATATTATTTCGTTGTTACTAATCACAATACATTAAGCCTTTTAATTTGTTTCCTGCTTGAATTTAACGGACATATGGTAGCTTAGTTACTAATAAAATTTGGGTTTTTGTGACGTGAAAAAATAGACAATTCCAGCTTAAAAATTGACTATGTGGCGATTGATTATTACACTTTTTCTTTCTTTTTTTGTTCATAATCAAATATTTGCACAGAACGACACGCTGATGCTGCCACAAGTCGAATTAACCGCCAAACCCGCAAATGTGGTATCAAAAACAGGCACTACTACGACCTTCGACTCCATTGTAATTCTAAAAAACAGACATCAAACTATTGCTCAATTATTAAATGATAATGCCGCCGTACAAATCCAAAATTACGGTTTGGGACAATCGGCTTCGGTTAATATTCGAGGCATGGGCGCAAGTCATACGCAGGTGTATTGGCAGGATGTACCGCTTAATTCCAATATGCTGGGGCAGGCAGATATTTCACTCTTTCCGACAGGTTTGTTTTCCGAAATTACGTTAACACAAGGTGCATCTTCCAATACGCTTGGTAATGGTGGTTTGGGCGGAAATTTAATTTTGAATAATGATTCAACACATCACAAAAGCGCGGGGTTTAAACCCCGTGCTTTTGTGATGTCGCAACAGGTTTCGGATATTGGCAATTTTTCTACCTCATTAAATTTTAATTATTCAAAAAATAACAAATATACACACACGAAATTTTTGACCCAAAACAGCCAAAATCATTTTCGATATAGAGATAAATTCACAGCAAGTCAGCCTGTAACGAAAGCCCAAGGTGCCGACTTTCACCAACACCATCTTATGCAGTCCTTTGGTTTCCGTCCGAATGAAAAAGGCATACTTCATGCTCACTTTTGGCTGACTGACAGCCATCGAAACCTTGCCTTTTCCCATGCACAACAACAAGACCGTGCTTTGCGGAGTGTCGTTTCATGGGAAAGCAACATCTACGATATGACATTGGCATATACGGATGAAATATTGAACTATACAGATGAGAGCGTCGGACTTATTTCGGAGAGTCGTTCACAACGTATGTTTGTGCGGACAAGTGTGAGGCAATCATTTGAGCGGATACACAGTGAGACAGGTTTTACATTTACATGGGACAAAGCTCGCGCCCCCGGTTATCCTTCAGGAGAGCGACAATTACAAAGCAATATTTTCTCTGATAATAATTTGATTTTCAATAAAGTAAAATTAAAATTACTATTGCGAGAAGAATGGCGCGATGGTAATTTTTCACCATTATTATACACGATAAATGTGCAACCGCGTTTCGATTTTCCGTTGAAATTAAATCTTATTCACAGTCGTAACATTCATTATCCGACCTTCAATGACCGCTATTGGCAGCCCGGCGGAAACCCCGATTTGCAAGCAGAAGAAGCCTATCATTGGGAGGTGAATCTCGGCGTTAATGCACTACCTTTTTCGGAAAACGAAAGTTATTTTTCCATAAAAACAAACCTTGCACTTTACCACACCCGCCTCCAAAATCGCATACAATGGCTACCGACAGATGACCCGGATTTTTGGGAAGTTTCTAATGTTAAAAAAGTACATAGTACAGGCTTGGAAGCAAGTATTCCTATGACGCTAAAAAAGAATGATTGGCTATTCACATGGACGCATACCTACGCACTCACGCACACGACAGACCAAACACCGAATACCGAAAATATAGGTAATCGTCTCCCGTATATTCCTTTGCATAAATGGAATAACACATTTAAAATGAACAATTTACAACAAAAATGGTCATTAGAATATCAGCATGGTGTGACGGGAGCACGATTCACATTAAGCGACAATTCAGCACAATTACCCGCATATCAAACAGGCAGTCTTTCAGTAGGCTATAATTGGCATTTAAGCAAAAAAATGAATCTGCGTTTTGATATACGTGTGAATAATTTGTGGAATGTGGATTATGAAATTATTGAGGGACGCCCAATGCCTTTGCGATATGGAGAGTTGGGAGTTAGTTTGAACTTGTAATGACTACTTTAGCTTGACAATGTTATGTTTTAAAAATTTAAATGTAATAGGACACGGATTGAACAGATAAAACAGATTTTAACGGATTTTGTATCCGTTTTCATCCATTCAATCCGTTGAATCTGTGTCCTATCTGCACTACATAGGGTATCCCTGTAAATTATTAAGAGGCTGACTACGTTGTAGTTAGCCTTAT
>JAHDEO010000594.1 GCA_020628725.1 Saprospiraceae bacterium | reverse complement strand
AAGCCAAAATAGTGATGAAATGCTAGAATTATTAAAGGAGTTGAAAGACAAGTAAAAATCTGAAAACGAGTAGATTATATCGGAATTCTACCATATTGCTGTCGTCAACTCTCGTAATTAAAACTCCTCCAAAAAAATACCCAAATTCCCCACAAAAAAAACTATATTTACACGTTAAAATCACATATAAAAATCAAAAAATAATTCATTCATTAAGTCCATTTAAGCATTACATCATTTTAGCATTTAAGCATTAAAAAAGCATGAGCCACGTACACATCCAACTCCCTGTGCTGGTACAAAACATACCGGTAGAAGGCAAACAACAATACTATTTGCGCCCATTGTTTCGGAATTATCCGGTGGCGACGCACCTGCGATTTGAGAAGGCATTGTCGAAATTTAAAGGCGAACTGACGCGGCAATTCAAAGGCTTTCAGGTCAATCGGGAGAATGTGGATGAGTTGTTGTGGTACAAATTTAATCCTGAATTTAATTTTAAAGTTTATAAGGTAGATAGTACGATTGGCAAGCAATATGTCAAGGGCAATTTCGCGGCGGCAGACTTTGAATTGCGCGGGACACGCTTTGTGGTTTTGCCTGCCTTGAACTATATTTTTATTGCAGAAAAAAACGCGAAAGGCAAGTACGACATCAAGGCGAATGTAGAACGCGCTATCGAAAAATTTACCCGAAATAGAAAAAAACACGATAGCGAATTTGATATTTTAGAATTTGTGGCGACTAAGGGCGAGTTTGTCACAGAGGTCGAATGTTCCGTAAATATTTCTTACACAAATTACCCTTTTGAAGCAGATAATGTATTCTCTTTTTTCGCTTCCTTTGGCGGAAATAACGAATTTAAAGGCAGCGACGAAATCCTCAAAGTCGGCAACGACCTCAACACCCGTTTTCCCGGCGAACTCTCCCGCGCCTATTACCGCGACGACCTCGTAGCGCGACTCTCAGACATCATTTACCAAACAGAAAATACGCCTATCGTACTCGTGGGGCGCGAGGGCGTGGGCAAGCATACGCTCATACACGAGGTCGTCTGGCAATACCTGAATCGCAATAATTTGGTGGTCAAAAGCCCCGAACATCACGAGAAAATCTGGCACATCGACCCGACCCGCATCATCGCCGGTATGAGCATCGTCGGGCAATGGCAAAAACGCTTTGAGGCAATCCTCCAATACGTCATCGAACGCAAAAAGGAGTATAAAAGCGTGAAGTCGCTCGGCAAGGATAAAATACTGATTGACAACGTAGTATCTATGCTACGCATCGGTAAATCGTCGCAAAACGACATGACTTTGAGCGATGTTTTGAAGCCTTATTTGGAGAAGCGCATTTTGCAAGTCATCCTGATTGCCACGCCCGAACAATGGAAAATTTTGCAGGACAAAGACCGCCGTTTTGCCGACCTGTTCCAAGTCATCCGCATTGACGAACCCAATGAGGAAACCGCCATAAAAATGATTGCCCGACAACGCCTCAACCTCGAACTCGACAACGATTGCGTCATCACCACCAAGGCGATTGCACAGCTTTTTGCCCTGCATCGCAATTACCTCAAACACCAAGCCCTGCCTGGCGGCATGATGAAAATGTTGGAGCAATTGGCGACCCGACACAAGTTTGGCAGCGTGGATGTGCCGCAGGTGCGCGAGGCATTTGAGGAGCAAAGCGGACTCCAATGGGAGGTCTTCGACGAGAGTTTTACCTTCGACAAAAACGAGGTGCATGACGCTATCGCCGCCGACCTCGTAGGGCAGCCCCAAGCCGCCGAATGCCTTGCCGAAACCATTCACCTCATCAAAGCCAAACTCAATACGCCGGGCAAGCCACTCGCCTCATTTTTGTTTATCGGACCAACGGGTGTGGGCAAGACCCAAGCCGCCAAAGTGCTGTGTAACTACCTGATGGGCAGCGAAGAACACTTGATGCGTTTTGATATGAATGAATATATCGATGGTGGCGCAGTGCAGCGACTCATCGGCGATATGCACCGCCCCGAAGGGCAATTGACGGGCAAGGTGCGCTACCAACCTTTTGGGATTGTGCTGTTGGATGAAATCGAAAAAGCGCACCCGACGGTACACGACCTCCTGCTGCAAGTCCTCGACGACGGGCGACTCACCGACAGTCTCGGACGCACCACCGATTTTACGAATACGATTATTATAATGACTTCAAATGTGGGCGCGAGAGATGTGGATTCGACGATTGGATTGAGCAAAACGACCCGCGACGATGCGGCGGTCTATCGCAAATCGGTGGAGAATCATTTTCGTCCCGAATTTATCAACCGCATTGACCGTATTGTTATTTTTAATAATTTGCAATTGCCTCATATTCTGCGAATTGCGAAGCTGCAAATACAGGAATTGCTCAGTCGTGACGGCTTTGTGCGCCGCATGACCATTCTCAATATTGACCCCGATGCACTCGATTGGGTCGCCCGCCGGGGCTTTGATGAAAAAATGGGCGGACGCGCTCTCAAACGCCAAATCGAACGTGACCTCACCGCCCTTTCTGCCGACCAACTCATCCGCACGTATAGTGAGCGTCCGGTGATTTTTAATATTCATTTTAAAGAAAATCGCTTGCTGCCGGACATCCTGCCACTGGATTTTGTGGAGCCGCTTTCGACCAATTGGATGCAGCAAATTCCCAGCGAACAACAAGCGAAATCCTATTATAAAGGTCTCAAAAGACGCATCAACCGGCTGCGCGAAACGGTGTCGCGCGAGGGTGCGGGTGGCGAGATTGACCCTTCGGAATGGCATCGTTATCACTTCAAAAATCAGATAGATGAATTGCTCGAACGAGTGAATAATCGCATCTTGGGATTCGGGCATGATATTGTGGAACATGCCGTCAAACCCTTCCGGCTCAAGCGCGTGGGTTTGTCGAGTATCGTAGGCAAGCTCGAACCTCAAACCAAACGTCGTAACCTACTGAAAGACAAGTTTTTCCAACGCGACGGCATCGAAGAACTCAAAGACGCTTTCCGCTACGGACGCGAGCATTTTGACCGCACCCAGACGCGCTATCTCAATGATATGATAGAGGCGAAATTTCTCGAAATCGGCTTACAAGCCTACCTCGACGACGACCGCCAACAAGTCGAAATCACGGTGCGCTCCTGCGTAGCGGGCGGCGGCGATGCAGAGGTCAAATTCCTGCTCGACCTCTACGAAAAAATGATGGAATCGCAAGACCTCCAACTCAAACGCAACAAAGCCGCACAGAGCATCACGATAGAGGGCTACGCGCTGTACGAACTGTACGGGGGCGAGCAGGGCATCCACCTGTTTTATCGTCCGCACAAAAACCCGCTGCCGGTAGCCGTACACGTCCGCCTGCTCAACGGCGAGGCGCGTCCTGCGCCCACGCCCAAAGTCGTCCGCGTCTATGACGGCACCGCCACTATCACCGACCTGCGTACCGACTTTTCAAATAGTGGGGATATTGCGCCGGAGGAGTTTGCGCTGTTTTTGTATGGGGGGGTGATGGATGCTTGAGTAGTTTTTTGTGACAGGGTATTTGGATAAGTTGGATATGTAATTTATCTTTGCGCTGTTTTTAGCTTCAGAAGGATTTTTCTATACATTTTCTACCATGAATCCTACCTAAGTTTTAAACTTAAAAATATTTCCATATAAAA
>JAHDEO010000593.1 GCA_020628725.1 Saprospiraceae bacterium | reverse complement strand
TCGCTTAAATCTTAATGAAGCGTGGTTTATGGGGTGGGCTACTTGTAGCCTGCCCCTTTTTTATTCACCTATATTTTGCAGCCAAATAAAGTTCCTCTAACGTGTTCACTGATTCAAGCTGATAATGAGCGGCAATAGCATCCACATTTGCTTTGCGATGATAATCTTTTGGGCAACATAAAATAACCTTCCCCGATGCTGCGTGCAATCCCAATTCCAACAAAGTAATTGGCGAAATGGTGTTTTTATCAAAATACATCACAATCACATCTGCCCTTTGCAAACCGTATAATTCCCAATCAATTTGTTGTTTCATGTTGCCTTCGTAGCGGTTGGTATTCCATGAATTGTCCCAATCATCACGTCTTGGGTTGAAGAAAATGAGGTCGTCATTTTCTGCCATTTGAATCATCTTATCTTGCCATTTTTCGGCTTTTCCCATTTCTATTGAGCCTGCTAAGAAAATGGTTTTATGCGGAAAGTCAGGGATATTTTTTAAGTTATCTTTCGGATAATATACTTTGCACATGTTATAATGGATAATGGATAATTGAGAACGGATAATAAGCAAAAATAATTCAAATAGAAATCAAACCAAAGCTACTTCCTTCAACGTTTCGTGTTTCATTTGAACGTCTATCAAGGTCCGAATTTCACCCAAAGTTACTTCATGTATTAGTTTTCCATCTTTATAAATCGTCCGCAACATTCCGCCTTGTTCTTCTGCCCAAGTCACCTCGTCGCGCATATGTGTGACGCATCCGTTTTCGCCTTCAATTCTGATTAAGCCCTTTGCACTCTTTTTCGTGCCGTCGTCTGTTTTTGGATTTTTGAAAATGGCTCTACCTTCGCCGTTTACTTCACCGTAAGTCGCTTTCATCGCAAATCCGTAGGTGTCGCGGGTCACATATTGATAAGTAAATGAGCCTATGCCGAAAATGACATTTGTAGAGGCAAAACCTTTCGCTTCTAATTGCTCGCATATCGCTTCGCAACGTTTCAGAGTAATGCTATCTCCGTAAATCAAGCCAATGTGTTCATCGAGTAATTTGTAGCCTTTTTCGGTGATTGTACCGCCGAATGTTTCCCAGAGACATTCTACCGAACCTTTAAATTCGGGTGTGCCGGGTATAGCATTTGAGTCGCCACAAATGATTTTCACAGGATCGCCGGAATCGGGACGGATGACGACTTTACCCTCACGTCGAAGGATGTCATTTTTCAAAGTCGGCACATACTCTGTGATGACTTTCCAATAATCCCAAGTATCCGAGACAATACTCACGATTCCCGTTGGATAGACCTTATTTATCAATCGTCTAAAAGTTTCAATTTCGCTTAGTTCTGTGCCCATGCACATCACCGAATGTTCGGTAGCGGGTACGCTTAATCCTACCGTTTCTTTATCCGAATTCGCATGATAATATTGCTCCAAAAAATCTATCGCGGGTATGCTATCCGTTCCCGTAAAACTCAATAAATGCGCTGCACCACTCATCATTGCCGCCTCTAAACCTGCCATTCCACGAAAGCTAAAATCATGTCCCTGCAAATTCACAAAATCCAAATCACCGCCCGTCAAATCCGCATAATGATTGAGGATTTTTTTGTATTGAAATGCAGTGGTCGCACTCGTACACGGCAACCAAATGATACAGGAAAGAATCGTCTCCAAAAAATTCGTCACCCAGAAAAATTCCGGCAGCGTATTTTTAATCGTAAACATTGGTGTCTTAATCGGCACGAGCGTTCCTTCCTCCAACGCCTTGATTTCGACAGGTAAATATCCCAAATCATGCAAGGCTTCAACGTGTTCATATTTGATGGCATCCGGTCCAAGATAGTTACCGATTCGTCTTTTATATTGATGTATCACTTCCTCTTTCGGACGAGCAAAAAAGTTGCGGTCAAATTCTTCTTGCAAGTATTTTTTGATAAAATATTGTAAGCCGAAAAAGACGATTTTTTCAACGCCTTCTACCCTACTCTTTCGCGGTGTCCAATTGGAATAAACGAGTTCTGTGCCTTCGGGGTATTGATTTCGATGGTCCACTTTGTAGCCATCTGATAAATGTAATGTATTCATTTTTTTGAATTGACGAGTTGTTGAATTGACGAGTTGATGGGTTGATGGGTTGACGAAACAACAAATCGTCAACTCATCAAATCAACAACACTAATTAACTGATTTAATTCATTATAAGTTTGTGCCAAACCCGCCCTATCATCCAACAAAACATTGTAGTATATTTTTCGGGATTCAGATTGGAAAAAGGGCGGGTTTTCATTGATGGCATCATAAGGGATTTTATGGTCGTGGCAATATGTTTTTATAAATTCAGTGTCGTCATTTCCTGTAAAAATTATGAGGTAGCAATTGATAGTCTTTAGTTTTCTCAGTAATTCAATTACATTATCAAATTGAAGTCCTTTACTATGAAAATCATACACCGTATTATCGAAATCGTAAGCGACTACGAGCGAACCGTATGCTTTGTATTCCGCTAACAAGCGGTTAAAAGAGTTATCCGTATTGAGATAGTAATCCATAATTTTAGTGTGTATGTAGCATGGTGCTTCCAGCCCGTGTTGCGTATTATGTGCGTTCCTGATGCGGCACGGGCTGGAAGCACCGTGCTACGAAAGAGGTTATCGGTACTTGTATGAGTGCTTCGTTTTGTATGGTGCTAAAGGAATTTGTACTGTATATTTTTTTGAATGTTTGACCTAATTTATCGAAACCATTACTAAAAATCCCGTGTGTAACAATGAGGTAAATATCGCCTGCATTTTTGCGTTTGAGTTCGTCTGCCAAGCCGAGAAATGTACCGCCGCCATCGCAAATATCATCTACGATAACACAGGTTTTCCCTTGCAAATCATCCGTATAAGCGGCAAAACCGCTGAGGTTGCCTGTCTTTACATCACGGTGTTTACTACATTCTACCACCTGCTGAGTACCAAGAAATTGAGCAAGTCGATATGCCTTTTTTAATGCGCCGCCATCCGGCGAAATCAAGGCATAATCAGTAATTCCCTCAAGGCATTGGGCGACAAATTGGTGGTTATTGGCGACACGTACATTTTCCAATAAAGCGGGTGTCACTTCTGAGTGTGGGTCAAGTATCGTGATGCTATCAAATCCTGCAGAGTTGAGGACATCAGCGTAAACTTTTACGCTCAATGCCTCGCCTGTCACCGCTACCCTATCTTGTCGAGCGGCAGGGAAATAGGGCAATAGTAAATGGAGTTTTTCGACACCCATGCGTCGCAGTGCATCTGCCGCAAGCAAAACAAGACCGACATCATTAAATTGGCGAATTCGGGTCGTAATGGTGACTTTATCATTTGTGGTCACAGGAGCTTTGATTTTAATGTGTGGCTCTCCACCTGTGAATGTAAAATGTTCAAATTCGATGGACTTGCCGAAGGGTTCAAATTGATTATCGAGATTTAAGAATTTCATATTTTGTGTATTTTTTACACAAATTTAAATCAAAAAATAATATCGCGCAAGTTATTTTGCGTAATTTTTACACAAATTATTTTAATAAGCTGATAGTGAAATAATTAGGAAAAAATATTTTTTAGAGTTATAAATATAAAAAATGAGTAAATGAGTGAATTTTGAATGAGTGAATTACGTTTTTCTTCTCGTAAAATGGTTCTGAACTACCTTGTCTAAAAAGAC
>JAHDEO010000592.1 GCA_020628725.1 Saprospiraceae bacterium | reverse complement strand
AAAAGAAGCCACCAAAATGTAAAGTTATTTTTGCCGCGTTCCTAAGAGAAACAAAAGTTTCTTTGAAAATTTTAGACCGCGCAAAATTAGGAGATGAAACTCAACGAAAACATTTAATCCAAGAAGCAGGAGAATTAGCTGCGATAAGTGGCAAAATGATTTTAAATAAGAAAAATAAATGAATGAATTAAAATTAAAATGTAAATGAAAATGAAAAACGTGAAACTATCAAAATTATAAATTCAACCCATTCATGTTTACTTTAAAACTAATTTAAAAACAGATATTTACATTTTTATTTTCCACACATTTAAAATTTTTAATTTTAATTCTAATTTACATTTTAATTAAAAATATGTACAGTTCATATATAAACGGAGAATGGAAAACAACAGGTAAAACCTTCGAGGATTTCAGCCCTGTTACTTTGTCCAATTTTGCAGATGTCATAGATGCAGATGCAGCGGATGCCAAAGCAGCCGTTGAAGCTGCCCACCAAGCATTTCCGACTTGGTCGGGATTGAGTGCCGATGAACGAAGTGCTTACCTAATAAAAGTAGCCGAAGCTCTCGAAGAAATGGCAACAGAGGTAGAAGAAATTCTTATCAATGAGGTCGGTTCATGGATAGGAAAAGCCAAATTTGAATCCACAACTGCCCCGAAAATGTGGCGTACAGCCGCTACGCTTGCGGCACAAGTAAAAGGCTACGAATTGGTTTCGCCGACAGGCAAAAAAAGCATGGTGGTCAGAGAGCCTTTGGGCGTAGTCAGCGTGATAACGCCGTGGAATGTTCCCTTAAATTTGTCGTCCCGAACCACTTCGGGGATTCTCGCAGTCGGCAATACGGTGGTGTTGAAACCATCTGAATTATCGCCCATTTCCGGTGGTTGGGTATTGGCAAAAGCCTTTGAAAAAGCGGGTGTTCCGAAGGGTGTATTTAATGTATTGACCTGCTCCAAACAACAAGTCGCGGAAGTCGGCGAGGTCATCACGACACATCCGAAAGTAAAAGCCATCAGCTTTACAGGTTCTACGAAAATAGGCAAGCACATCGCAGGTAAAGCAGGAGCTTTACTCAAAAAAGTAAGTATGGAACTCGGCGGAAAAGATGCTATGATTATTATGGAAGATGCCGACCTAAGCACCGCCGTAAATGCCGCTGTTTTCTCCTCATTCAACCATTCGGGACAAGTCTGTATGGGTACGAAACGCATTTATGTAGCAGAAAAAATCGCGGACGAATTTATACAGCGTTTCACCACAAAAACCAAGACATTACAATACGGCGATGTGCGAGATTTCGCAAAACCCATTGCCCCATTGATCAACGAAACACAAGCGCAAAAAGTAGAAGCCCAAGTCGAAGATGCCATCAGTAAAGGCGCAACGGTTTTGGCAGGAGGCGAAAGAGATGGCTTGTATTTTCAGCCAACGATACTAAAGGATGTCACGCCCGAAATGACGACTTATGCCGCAGAAACATTCGGACCTGTGGTCTCCGTGTATGTGTACAAAGACATTGATGAAGCCATTCGCGCCGTCAATGCGTCTGAGTTTGGCTTATCGGGAGCGGTCATCACCAATAACACGGAGAAGGGCTACGAGGTTGCTCAACAAATGGAAAGCGGTATGTGCCACGTCAACGACGGTACGGTATATAATGAAATATTGGCTCCCTTCGGCGGTGTAAAAAACAGCGGCATCGGCAGATACGGCGGTCAGGCTTCCGTCGAAAATTTCACCACCACCCGCTGGATTACCGTAGCAGAAAAAGGAAAGCAATTCCCCCCTGTTTTTATGGAAAGCAATTAATTCGGGTTGCGGGTTCTCTAAATTATACGTATTTGGCCAACTCGTAACTCGCAACTCGCAACTTAAATTTATGACTATCATACTAACCGGCTGTTCCTCCGGCATCGGGGCAGAAACAGCCAAGCAACTAAAAGCACAAGGCGCAAGGGTAATTGGCTTTGATTTAAAAGCACCTGCCGCCCATGTAGATGAGTATATTCCGATTGATTTAAACGATTATTCGGCTATCGAAAAAGCGGTCACTCAACTCAATGAACGCGGTGACGCACTTTGTAATATTGCGGGTGTTCCGCCTACCTTACCTCCTGCCGTTCAAATCAAGGTCAACTTTTTCGGACTGCGCCATTTTACCAATCTGATGATTCCCAAGCTCAATGATAATGCTCAAATTATCAATTTAGCTTCTCTTGTTGGGATGAAGTGGATGCAAAATTTAGAAACCATAAATCGATTATTTGCACTAACCAATTTGGGTGACATAGACGGGTTTTTAAAAGGGCATAATGTGTTTGGAGACGAGACGTATGCCTTTTCCAAAGAAGCCGTCATTGCATGGACGATGCAAGCGGCACATCAATGGAAAGAACGGGGTATCACTATAAAAAGCATCAGTCCCGGACCTGTCAAAACCCCGATTCTCAAAGATTTTGAGGCAACTATTGTCAAAAAACAAGTGAGTCTACCGGAAGAATTTAAAGCCAACCCAGAAGATATTGCAAGAATGGTTTGCTTTTTATGCGGCGATGGCGGACGCTGGATTAACGGTACCAATATCCCAATGGATGGTGGTTTGTGGGCATTCAGAATGGCACCAAATCTTTTTAAATAGTGATTACCGACTTGGCAACGTTCAGATATTTAGACGGGAAATTGACTTTAGCAGAACTGATACCGGAGGCTACACCTATATCGGCAGTTTGAACACAACTAATAACCATAGTCAATAAACCCTCCCACGCCGCAATACTATCCAAATCACCACAGGCGCACCGAGCAGTGAAGTGACTGCATTGATAGGTAAAGTTTGTTCAAAAAACGGTAGCTTAGACACCATATCACAAGCCAACATCACCACGATACCCACCAATATTGTAGCAGGAATCAGCAGCCGATGTTGTTGCGTACGAAAGCCCATACGTGCGAGATGCGGCACAGCAATACCCACAAATGCCACAGGTCCGCAAAATGCCGTAATCGCACCCGCCATAATTGCCGTTGCCAAAATAATATGTCGCCGAATCCTGCGTGTATGTACGCCCATACTACGCGCGTAATCCTCCCCAAGCAGCAATGCATTTAGGGGTTTTATCAGTAAAAATGTCCAAATCGTACCAATCGCCGTAAGCGGCAGCAAAGCCCGAAGTTCTGACCAAGTCACGCCACTCAAATTACCAAAACTCCATAGGACAAAACGTTTCAGTGCTTCCTGCCCACTGTAATATTGCAACACCGTCACCACCGCACTCACCACACTTCCAAACATCAAGCCCACAATCATCAGCGTTGCCACATCCTCCACACGCCGTGCCACGAGCAGCACCAATCCCAACACCAATGCCGCCCCTGCCATCGCAAAACCCACCAAAGTCCACTGATGAAACGGATTAATCGAAGCCGCTATACCCAAACTCCCCGCCGTCAATATCAACAAAGCCACGCCCAATCCAGCGCCCGAACTAATCCCCAAAACAAAAGGTCCCGCAATCGGATTCCGAAAAAGCGTCTGCATCAACAAGCCGCTCAACGACAAGCCCACGCCCGCACACACCGCCGTCAATGCGCCCGGCAGACGGAAGTTCAAAACGATATTCTGCCAAGTGCTTTTTGTTGCTTCGCCCCCGGTAAGTGTCGTAAATATATCGGAAAAGGGTATCGCCACAGACCCCAAGGCAATATCCAATACAA
>JAHDEO010000591.1 GCA_020628725.1 Saprospiraceae bacterium | reverse complement strand
TGGGCGAAAAAGACGTTTCATAGTCGCAATACAAATAATTTTAAACAGCCTCTTACACTGATTAAAAACCATTCTAATTAGTAACAATGTGTTCGCCAAATTGATAATTAGCTTTTTTTCATTTCATAAAAAACTTAAAATTAGATAATTGAAAATTGTAAAATGTAATTAGTTATCAATTATACATTCTCAATTCTCAATTTGGCGAAGACATTGTTAGTAAAAGTATAGCTAATTTTGTTTATTTGTTATACTCAATTACTCTTCAACCTATTTTGCCAATAAACAATATGTAACCATGCAAGAAAAACTACGTATTTTTATGTAGTTATTTCTTTGGTAATTTATTGTAATTCAATGAGTTGTATCTTAGAAACGTAAATGTGACAATCGAATGAATCAATTTGATAAAATCCAACAATCCTTCCTTGCCATTATTTTATCCATATTTTCTACATCACTTTCTGCGGATATTATATATGATAATTTTCCGCAGGATATGCAGCTTTATGCCAGAGATGTATCCACCAATCAAGCTACGATAACCATATCGGGCAGAGCAAGAGGGGCAGCTACCGGCGAGCAAATACAGTTAAAAGTCTATAGAGATGGTTCATTGATAGATAATCAAACACATAACCTTGCCTATCAAAATGATGAAGCACCTTTCTCTTTTCAAACTGCAATTGCGGCAGAGTTGGTGAACTATTCCTTTGAGTTGTACACTATTTCGGGAGGTGTGCAGACGATAGAACGTACTGCCGTAGATGTAGTAGCGGGCGATACGTATATTATTGATGGTCAGTCAAATGCTGTATCTTTTAGGCGAAATGGTGCGAATAGTGCAAGTGCCGAGGAAAGTCCTTTCATTCGCTCATTTGCATCCGGCATTGACAATATTTCAGTAGGTAGCAATCTCAATTGGTATCAGGGAAATGCTGACGGTTCTTACAATACAAATGGTAATGTAGGTCAATGGGGGACAAAAATGGCGCGTATTCTGATGACGGAATACCAAATTCCTATTGCGATTTTCAATGGTGGTTATGCGGGGTCGTCCATCGCCTACCATGCGCGCAATGACAATTCTCCCACCGACCTGACCACCAATTACGGTAGACTGCTTTATCGCCTCCAACAAGCGGAATTGGCTGATAAAGTTCGTGCAATCATCTGGTATCAAGGCGAAACCGATGGTAAAAACGGCATGGCACTACAAAGCTACAAAGACTGGTTCTACAAATTATATGAAGGTTGGACAATAGATTTTCCCGGTTTTGAAAAATTATACATTACCCAAGTCCGAAAAAGTTGCAATGGTACCAACTACCAATTTGCTCGCGTGCAAGAGGCACAACGCCAGCTTGTTGGCGAACTTCCCAACACCTCTTTGATGACTGCCAAAGGCATTCCGCTTTGGTCAGATGATTGCCACTTTCCATACATCGACGGCTACGAAGTGATAGGAGAACGCATGGTAGATGCCGTTCGGAATGATTTATACGGGGAAAATATCCCTCATACACTACCGCCGAATATTGCCTCAGCAGAGTTTATCACGTCCGATACGATTATGATTACGACTAAAAATCCGGCAGACGTATTGACATGGGAAGCAGGTGCAGAAGATGATTTTTTCTTGATTGGCGGGAATGCTTCGGTGACGTGGGGTAGGGTAGAGGGCAACCGCCTTTATCTTGCCGTGAGTGGCACGACGACTTACATTTATGGCATTACATATTTCGGACGTAGTGGAGAAGGTGTGACTTCACCTTATGTTAAAAATATCGCGGGCATTGGTATGGCTACCTTCTTCGATTTTCCGGTTGGTGACCCGATTATGGGCATCACCAACGATGATTATACGATAGATGAAGATGCTGTTTTAAACGGTGATATTACTTATAATGACTTTATTGCGAATAATAGTGGATGGGTTTTAAGCCCGCTTGTTAGTGATGTTTCAAACGGTATGTTATCCTTTGAATCAGATGGAGAATTTACCTACACACCCAATGAAAATTTTAATGGTATAGATAATTTTACGTACGAAATTTGCAGTGCGCCGCGTCCTGATTTTTGCCAACAAGCAAATGTACAAATTACCGTAAGTCAAGTGGACGATGCACCAATAGCGAATGATGATATTTTTGGAGGAGTTCAAAATACCATTACTACGGGGAATGTACTTTTGAATGATAATGAGGTAGATAGTGAAGGCGTATCGCTCAATGCGACGCCTGTTGTAAGCCCTGCGAATGGTAGTATCGACCTACAAACTTCCGGTAATTTCACCTACACACCTAATCAGAATTTTTATGGTGCAGATGGCTTTTCCTATCAAATTTGCGATGCAACGGCAGTATCACTTTGCGATACCGCTTGGGTCACACTCAATATCACCGTAGATGCCAACGGTAATGCCCAACCTATCGCTACCGATGACCAACTCAGTATGTATGAGGATGGTGTACAATCTGCTAATTTACTATCAAATGATAATGACCCGGATAACGATGGGCTACTCGTAACTCCCACACCGATTACATTCCCCGAAAACGGAGATGCCATCGTCAATGCAAACGGTTTGTACTACTATTTGCCTGACCCAAATTATAATGGTGTCGATAGTTTTACCTATGAAATTTGTGACAATGGTTTCCCCTCGCTCTGTGATACTGCTTGGGTAAGAATCGATATTGCACCGATAAATGATGCCCCTTTTGCGGAAGATGATGTCATTTATAATGATGGAATTGAGCCTTCAAGTATCAATATTTTGGATAATGATGTGGATGTGGACGGAGACCCATTGAGCATCATTCCGGCAGGTGGATTTGGCTCATTAAATGGCGAATTAATCATACAAAATAATGGTGTCGTCAATTATCAACCGGCTCCCGGATTTTTCGGTACAGAGCAATTTACTTACGAAGTTTGTGATAATGCCATCCCCGCGAAATGCGACGAAGCCACCGTAATGATTATCGTAGAATCTGACTGCATATATCTTGATATACAAGCCTTTATGGAAGGTGCGATGGATGATAACCAGCAAATGCGTACCCGACTCAATGAACGGGGTATACTTCCCGGACAAAACCCCACCAGCCCGCTCATCACGCCTGTACCTGCGGGACAACCCTATGGTATTGCCCCGTGGAATTACGCAGGAGATGAAGGTACAGACTGGTTGGATGATGACTACTCATCGGAAGCAGTTGATTGGGTTTTGGTGTCATTCAGAACGTCTACGCAAGCTGATTCTGAAATTGCAAAAACGGCAGGTGTCATAGACAGCGACGGTACAATTGATTTTCCAAATCGTTGCTTGCTGACGACCGACCTCGCCACGCCTGTATTCGTGGTGGTAGAGCATCGCAATCATATGGGCGTGATGTCACCACAAGCTGTTTCTGCCATCAATCAAGTGATTAGTTACGACTTTCGGGCAGCAGACTCATATAAGGAAGCTTCGGGCTATGGACAAAAGGAAATTGCCCCCGGCGTATGGGCAATGATAGCCGGAGATGGCGAACAAACGAGCGATACGTTCAGCTACGATATTACGGGAAATGATAAGCAATTATGGTTTGAGCAAAACGGTAATTTCGATGCCTACTTACCCGGAGATTTCAATCTCGACGGCGATATTAACGGAATGGATAAACCTGTTTGGGAGGAGAATAATGGAATTTCTTCGAGAGTACCGAGGTAATG
>JAHDEO010000590.1 GCA_020628725.1 Saprospiraceae bacterium | reverse complement strand
AATAGTAGTTGTTTTCGTGATATGGGTTGTATGACTTGTTTAGATATACAGGAAATCAGAGAGAGGCAATAGTGGGTAAGATTGTTTGTCTATTAGGAACGTAAAAAAGTGTATTTAGTCACTTTTTTAGTGAATATTTTGTGTCGTATTTTATTCGTTGAAATAACTTTACAAACTTATTTACAATAAAAAATCATCTAACTCATAATCAAATAACAATCAACAACAAAAATAAGCATTTATATGATTTTACACAAAAAAACATAAATTGGGTTACGTTTTCAAAAGTAACTTTTTTTTGACTAAACAGATACCCTTAAAACAAAAAAATACCTGCAATTCTCAATTTAGGATTTTTAAAACGTGTCGTTAGACACGAAATATTTGGTAGCCCCAACTTTCAAGTTGGGGGACGATAATTCCCCCCAATTTCAGAGTGCTGTAGGCACGATTCATTGTACATTTGGGATGAACCGTACCTACGGTACTCAAATTTATGCGATTTTTTATACCCCAATTTGAAAATTGGGGCTACCAAATCGGTCACGCCTACGGGCGTTATTCTAAATTGAGAATTGCTGAAAAAATACCTGTCTGATTTTTTGTTGTTAATAACCAAATATCAAGCAGGTATTTTATAGTATATTCCATGTAGAATCACTTTGGCACACGCGATGAAACACCATTATTCTCACTCCACAAAGTTTTATCCTGTCCGTTGATATCTCCATCTAAATTGAAATCCGATAATAGATAATAGTCGAAAGCTCCGTTATCTTGACTCCAGACGGTCTTATCTGTTCCTGTGATATCAAAACTCGGAAAATCGGATTGGTCGGCATCTCCCGTAAATAGACACCATTCACCTGTCGAGATTTGCTTTTGACCGAAACTTGTAACATCACGATAGCTATCAGACAATCGGAAATCGTAAGTCAATGTGCCATTGATGACTCCAATGGGTTGTGGTGTCATCACACCGACATGATTGCGATGTTCCAATACGATATTGAGCGAATCGCCCGCATTGGTCGGCAAAGCACAACGATTGGGGAATACGATACTACCATCTTTCATCAATACACCCGCAGTTCTTGCCACCTCAGTATCTTTTTGAATATCCGTTCTGAAAGAAACCAATACCCAATCCGTCTCATCGCCTGTATAATTGGCATCCGTCCAATCTATTCCTTCCGTGCCTGTGTAGTTCCAGGGCGGGATGTTATAAGGTTGTCCGGCAGGCGTGGGAGTGACAAGGTCGTTGGCGGGTGTTTGTCCGGGTAAAAGCCCTCGGTCGGTGCTCAATTTAGTGGTCATTTCTCCTGTTAGTGTATCAAGTGGACCTTCCAGCAAAGCACTGATATTCAATCTTGTGCAAATCGGCTCTACTGTGACATTGACAATTGCCTCATCACATTCTTGAATACTAAGTGGATTGTCAAGGTCTTTATACATGACATTCAGTTTGGGTGCGAGAATGGTATCGCCCTCATAAGATTTGGGCGTCCTGATGCCTGTACCTTCTATGATGAAAGTCATCGCATTTCCGCTTTGCCAATCTCCACGATCCACAAGTTCCTGAATGACAGGGCTAATATCTGTACTGAAATATGTATTTCCGGCTATCCAAGCATCCACATCCGACCAATCAACCGCCGTAGTTTTTGCCTTCGATGTGAGCGCAATGGTATCTATTGAAATGGGTCCGGCATCACCCGTAGCTTCTGCACTAATCGTCAGTGAGGTTGGCTGTGCATTGCTTTTGTCAGCTACAAATTCCAAATAAGCATCCGTAATAATTGCATTTTGTGGAATCGTTATATTGGTTATCCGAATACCTACGGCGCAGATAGTATTTGTATCTCCTATCATGTTTAAACTATCCATGTTTAAACTATCATTATTTGTATAGATTAAACTATCCATGATCATTTCTTCCACATCATCTTCACCTGAATTTACTTGTCCGGTGTAAGTTGTCACAGGAATATAATCATCACAAACTTGATATGTAAAACTATCTACACCAAAAAAATCCGTATTTGGTATGTAGGTAAATGTACCGTCGAGATTGACCTCCAAAGTACCGTTTGCAGGGGTTCCTATTGAGTCAATTGTCCAAAATAAACCATCGCTGTCCGGGTCATAGTCATTGAGACTCAAAGTGTCTGTCAAAGACATATTTTCTGACATAGAAAAGCTGTCGCTTACTGCGACGGGCATGTTATTATTTATAACGGGAAAATTATAAAAACTCACCAATCCATGTCCATCTTCATTGATGACATAAGGTGATATGATTTGTTCTTTATCATAATAAGTAAGTCCGGTGGCATCCGTTCCGATAGAATCGAGTTGAAGCACGACATAATTTCCAATGGTAGTGCCGCCGATAACGCTTGCTGCGCTTCCTTCAAGATGAAAAAGCGAATCAGCACCAATTTCCCATATCAAATTATCGTTAGATTTTGTCTCAATAATAATTTCATTATCCGCAGAAAAAAATGCGTTTTTAATATCGGGAGATTCGGCATGGGGGATATTTTTTCCGAGTATGTCTCTGCTAACCAGTCGGGCATATCGCCGACCGAGTATCCTGTAACCATTATCATAGTAAAAATGACAACCTCCGTGTTCCAGCCCTTTTGTTGACATGATGTCGGCGTTCGGCAATTCCTCTGCGAGTTGGCGAAGTGCTTCTTGTATAATCACGTATTGCTGTGGAGTGCCGCCACAGCCATGTCGAAGTTGCGAAATATATACGCGTTCTACTCCGGGATAATCAACCATCCAGTCGTCATACAGATTGGTAAATCGTTCTTTGTAGGTGGCGATTGTGAAGTTGTTGTTTGCCTCTTTTTCTCCCTGATACCAAAATATCGCCTTTACTTTCTCCCTTAATTTTGTGCGATTCAAACGATACAATAATCGCCCGTAATTCGTGGAGAGGTTTTCAGGGGCGGCATCATCTTTAAAGAATTTGGTAACATCCCAGCCGCCTCTCGCCCCATTGAAGATACAAACCGGAACTTGCTGACTGTCAACTAAATGCTTTGCCAAACTGAGTCCCCATTGTCCTGTATTTCCCTGTGTATCTCTGTGACCATCGCCCTGTCCTATAAACCACCTTAGGTTGATTAGCAGGTTACTTGGAGTTTGAGTCCCGGTTGCGTATACGCGTATAAAATCACTTTGGTCACCATTGGCACTTTCATCGAAGAACATTCTTGCCTCCGCATTCGACTGTCCCGAAATGATGTATACATCTCCGGCTACTATCCTGTCTGCTGCCTGATAAAGAATTGTAGTATCTGAAGTCGTGACGTATAATTCGACTGTATATTCCGCCAGTTCAGCATCAATTTGAGGGCTTAGTTTAAAATCTAAACTGTCCGTTTTGATACCATGTTGACTGTAAGGTTCTCCGTTTCGTAAGATGACAACACTCACACTATCTCCTGCGGAAATGACTCGCCCGTTAATCGGTATAACAGCCTTATTGGTTTGTATATCTCTACCATAAAGTTGTAGATGTTCGGGGAAGTCCATTAAAGTATCCAATTGTCCGTAAGATATGTTCAGAAATTGCAAACATAAAAACACGGTAAATAAAGCATTGTAATTCAAGGACATAATAGAAAATATTTGGGTACACATCATGAAATGCCATTATTTTCAAACTATTTGAAAATTAGACAATCCATTTGGTTAGAAAATATTGATTTTCTAA
>JAHDEO010000055.1:7687-22710 GCA_020628725.1 Saprospiraceae bacterium | reverse complement strand
TCTCAATCTCCAAAATCGTGCGGCATACCGGACAGCCAATTATCTCTCCATCTGCAAACATCTCATTGGGAATCAATAATTTGGAGCGACACGAAGGGCAAATTATTTGTGTAGACTTCATAGAACAATGAGTGAATTTTGAATGAGCGAATGAGTGAATATGTAATGCGATAATGCTACAATGCGTCAATGCGATAATGTTTTTGAATGAGTGAATTGATTAATGTAATAATGACTCTATTAACATATTTGATTATTTTTACATTAAAGTATTCGCTCATTCAAAATTCACCCATTCACTCATTAACATTGTAGCATTATCGCATTGACGCATTGTAGCATTACTTCCGGGTCCAAGTCGTACCGTCTTTGCCGTCTTTCAACTGCAATTCGAGGGCATCGAGTTGGTCGCGGATGAGGTCGGAGGTCGTCCAATCCTTGTTGGCGCGGGCATTTTGGCGGATGTCGATGATGAGTTGCATCAAGCCGTCAACTGTGTTATCGTCGGCAGTTTCTTCTACTTTTAAGCCCAAAATATCATTGATAGTTGCAGTGAATACTTCGCGCAAACGCTCCATTGTTGCTTTGCTCACGCCAGCATATTCAGGGCGATTATCACGGTAGCTATTGATGACGGTGACGAGTTCAAATATGTGCGCGAGTGCCTTCGGTGTGTTGAAATCATCGTCCATTTCAACGAAAATACCGTCAATTGTGTCGTTTACTTCTTTGTCCGTATCCGTCACGTTTTTTGCATCGCGTAACGGCATTGTTTGGATGACTTTATAGGCTTCCATCAAACGCTTATAACCTTTTTCTGCTGCTTTAAGTGCTTCATTACTAAGGTCTAAGGGGCTGCTGTAATGCGCCTGCAACATAAAAAAGCGTATCGTCATCGGACTATATCCTTGGTCGAGCAGCTCGTGTTCGCCACTTACCAATTCGCGCGGAAGAATGGAGTTGCCGAATGATTTGCTCATTTTCTGACCATTCATCGTGAGCATATTGGAGTGCATCCAGTAGCGGACAGGTTCAGTGCCGTCTGCACCGAGCGATTGAGCAATTTCACATTCATGATGCGGAAATTTCAAATCCATACCACCGCCATGAATATCGAATTTTTGTCCCAAATACTTGGTACTCATCACTGAACATTCAAGATGCCAACCCGGAACACCTTCGCCCCACGGCGAGTTCCAACGCATCGGGTGCGTTTCATCTGTAAATTTCCAAATCGCAAAATCGCGTACATCGTGTTTTTCGTCTTGCGCGTCGAGTTCGCGATAGCCTTCGTGTTGCTCTTCGATGTTCTGTCCGCTCAATTTACCGTAATCATGCGTCTTTGCAAATTCGGGGATATTGAAATACACCGAGCCGTTTCTTTCATAGGCGAAGCCGTTTTTCAATATCCTATCGACCATTTCAATTTGCTCAGGAATGTGTCCGGTAGCAGTTGGTTCAATGTCCGGCGGAAGCATATTGAAAATGTGTGTAACTTCATGGAAATCAAGTGTGTATTTCTGCACAATTTCCATTGGTTCGAGATTTTCTTTCTTTGCTTGCTCACCGATTCTATCGACTTCTTCTCCTTCCGAATTAGCAATATGTCCTACATCTGTAATGTTCCGCACATACCGTACACGATAGCCCAAATAGCGCAAATAACGATTAACAATATCAAAGGCGAGAAAAGTACGCACATTCCCCAAATGTGGCGGACTGTAAACGGTAGGTCCGCACACGTACAAGCCCACAAAGGGTGGCGCGAGTGGTTCAAATTTTTCTTTTTTTCGGGATAATGTATTCTGTATGTGTAGGTTATTTTCTTTCATGTGGCAAAAATACGATTATAGAAATTAATGAGTAAGTGAGTAGATGAATAAATGTTGGGATTAGCATTGATTCACCGGAGAATTTGAAGGTAATAAGTGGATTTGTCTTAAAAAAGTTCCTTTAATAAAGAGGAAAAACTAAAAAAGCCACTCAATATTGAGTGGCTTTTTCGTTTGTGGTACCTCCCAGATTTGAACTGGGGACACACGGATTTTCAGTCCGTTGCTCTACCAACTGAGCTAAGGTACCAACCTTGCTTGTGGAAGCGAGTGCAAAGATAAGGGCTTTTTCTTTTTATCCAAAAGAACGTTTAAAATTTTCTATCCTAATACGTTATTTTTTATGAAAAAGTTCCTTTTACAAGCCTCTTCCAAGTTGACTCACAATCGTTTTATCGGTAATTTTATCATCATCTGCCAATAAAAATGCTTTGCTCAATACCAATGACAAGCCCCTATCTCCCTCAAATGGCAGGAATAATTTATCGCCCTTCGCATCCTTGCTGCGGTCAGGGACGATGCAGAGATATTGGTCGTTGGGTTCCATGAGAATATTGGTACTACCGATATGGATTTTGTATTCTCGAATCTTGCCTTTTATTCGTAGAAAGCGTCCGTCGATACGAGCTATATCTTTGATTTTCAAGCGTGGAAGTAGGCGAGTGAGGGCTTCTTTGCGAGTTTTGGCGACTTGGGTGAGGTCGCCAAAGGAATAGGATTCCCAATACTCTCGATATTGTGGTAAGCCGCCGTTGTCTTGCCAATTTGGGTCATTGCCTACGCTGGCTACACCTACGAATAAATCGACATCGCGCATAATTTCTGAAAAGACAATTTTCGGAACATCGACCATATTCACTGTCTTATCCCCTGCTGCCAAAAACTTCACTTGGTCGGTCACTACGTAATCCAGTAAAGTGAAATCCCAATCGTCCTCTTCTTCCTCGTCGTAAAGACTATTTATCCAATATTCGGCGGTGAGTTCGTATTCGGGAAGGTTGATGTGAGCTATCTCGCAATCAACTTCTCCGAAATTGTTGAGCATTCGATACTTCCATGCACGGGCGCGTGTGAGGGCGGCAAATTGTCCTTGTTTGAGAATGTGCGCTGCCATGCGATTGCTATATACGCGGGTGTTGATTTCGGCATCGGTGAGGAGATAGACTTCGCGGTAGGCTTGCTTGATAGGTTGTTGTATGTCAAGGACTTCGAGGCGATTTCGCCAAGCCATGACTTGCTCGACTTCACATTCTATGGGATGCCACAGACGGACTTCCATCGTATCATTCGGGTGGAATTCTGTGCCATCCGCCGTCTGCCAAATATCATTCACACGAATAGCAGAGGTCGCTTTTTTTTCGCCTTCGGCGAAGGTCCAAATTAATTTTTCACACAAAAAAATCAATAAACCATGTTGGATATATTGTTTTTTGAAAAAGGCATAATCAAATTGTGTTTTATGCAAATAAAAACGCTCAATACGATTGCGTTGGGCGGTGAGTTCGGTTTTGATGGTTTTAAATTCTTCTTTGGTTTCGGCTAATTTTTTGGCTAAATCGGGGTCTTTTTTCACGAAGGCAGGAACGGATTTTTGCACCTTACCATCCGGCTTAATCCAGCGTGTGGCACTGCGCCCGATACCTAATAATTCAAACTCAAGGGCATAGTCGTTGAATTCTACGATTTTGCATCCTTCTGATAAACCGTAGTTGGAAGGTTTGTCGGTGACTTTCTTTTTTCTTCTTCGTTTTGCCACTATCGTGATTGGTGGGTGATTAGATTGGTTGTATTTCGCGGGGAATGATGCTATCCACCTACAAGCGGTGTCAATTGCACAAAACTTACCGAAGTGTCAGCTCCAACGAGAATTTCTTGTTCCAAAGTCTCGGCTTGTTGGTCGTCGATGAGGATGAAGTAGCCGTTTTTTTGAAAAGCATCTAAGGCGACGTAGGCTTGCTTTTCGGGGTCTATTTTGCGAGGTGTACGGAGTTTGAAGCCGTTGAGAGTACGCTCTGTATCAGAGGGTTGTATGAGTCCGTTGAAATATTCGGGGAGTTTTTGATTGTACGCCTCTACCTCCGCATATACGCGAGCTTCGATGATTTCTTTTACCGTCGTCAATTCATTTTCTATCGCAATCATGATTTCATTGAGGATTTTTCCTGTGGCAGATTCGTCTTTGATTAGTATGTTTTGCATAGCCAAATACAAGTGTTTTTCGCCGTCAGGCTGACAGCGATACGTTTGGCACTAAGGTAATAAATTTACACTTTGAGATGAAACAATTTGTTATGAAAAATAAAACAGAAAGGATTTTATGAGGTTATCTACTCTTCAAGTTTTTTGGCAATTGTAAAGTAAAATCGCGTTCCTTCGCCCACTTCTGATTCTACCCAAATCTTTCCTTTGTGGAGTTCTACTACCTTTTTACACACAGCTAATCCAATGCCCGAACCTTGATATTTTTCTTGCGGATTCAGTTTTTGGAAAATGAGGAAAATTTTGTCAAAAAATTCTTTTTCGATACCGATACCATTGTCTTCAATACAAAATTGATGGTGAGTATCAAGACATTTATAATGTATGGAGACGACAGGATTTTCATCGGGTTTATTGAATTTAATAGCGTTCTTGATAAGGTTTTGACATAGTTGATAAATGTATGAAGCATGTCCTGAGACAAATTGAGGTAGCTGCTTATCTATGTTGACAACTGCCTTTTTTTCTTCAATCATTTGACTCAAGTCTATTAATATCCCGTTGATTAATTCCTGAATATCAACACTTTCAAAAGAAACATCATTCTGGTTGACTTTTGAAAATGCCAAAATATCGTCAATCATATTTTTGAGCTTTGTGCCGGATTTTATCAGAAAATCCACGTATTGTTCTTCCTTAGGAGATAGCTTTTCGTTTAATTTTCGTTTTAAGACCTTAGAAAAAGAAATGATAGTCGTGATAGGTTCGCGGAGGTCATGAGAGGTGATGTGTGCGAAATTTTCCAATTGTAAATTTGACTCAATATATTTCTTTAGCGAAACATTAACTTCTTCGAGTTCATTCATCTTCTGTTCCAGTTTTTCTCTGGCTTGTATGCGTTCGGTGATGTCTGTTGTGACTTGTTTGATATATAGTTTCTCTTCTTCATAAAAAGGTATCAAGATAACATCTACAATAATTTTTTTACCCTCCTTCGAACGGTGAGCAGACTCAAATCTAATCGTTTCGCCACGACGTAGGCTATCAATATTTTCTTGATAGCGTTGTTGATAAATCGGGTCAGACCTATCAACTTCTTCCCAAGCTAAATCGAGTGCCGACAACGTGCCGAGTTCATGTCTTTTATAGCCATACACTTGGGTAAAAGTCCGGTTGCAGTCTATAAAGTAGTGATTATCAATGTCATAAACTCCGATAGTGTTAAGTGAGTGGTCGAAAAGTTGGCGGTATATTTTTTCGCTTTTAGTAAGTTGTATCTCTGCATTTTTCTGTTCGGTTATGTCTGTAATACTTACAATGATGTATTTTATTCCATCTGTCTCAACGACAGAGCGCGTTGTTTGTCCCCAGAAAAATGTGCCGTCTTTTTTTTGGTATTTCGTGGTACGTGTATATTTGGGAATGTCTCCGTCAAGTAGGGTAAGTTCACGTGCGATTGCAGCATATTGATTGCCTTCTTGCCTCAATAAAAAGTCCTTTTCCTTTAAAATTTCCTGTTTTGAATACCCAAATAAGGCAATAAATTCGTCATTAACATCAATAAAATATTTTGTCTCTATTTCTTTTAAAGCAAAAGCTAAATGGCTGAATTTTAGTATGTTATTGTAAATGTCATACACTTTTTGATACTGGCTACCCATACCTGATGTACTCCCATTCGGGTTAGCTGCTTCACTCACCACTCTTTGTACATCATTTCGCATGAAAAAAAATTACAGTATGTTAATTCGAGTTGCGGGTTACGAGTTACGGGTTATCGAAATACTGCAAAGCAGTATTTGATAGTAAATAGCCCAAAAACTATCTATTTCTTGCATATTTTTGGAAACTCGTGACTCGTTACCTCGTAACTTGAGTTATGTTACATTATTTTGTTCTACTAATGTTTTTATCACATAAAAATAAAACTTATTGAATTATTTTAAAAACGTTTGCTGTATTTATACGTTCAAATGCTTCTGTTAATATTTCTCTTGAAGTTGCATAACAAATACGAATATGTCCTTCCGATTGACTCTCAAAGAAATTAACGGCACCGGGAATCAAAGCGACTCGCGCTTGTTGGTGTATTTTTTCTGTGATTACCGTCGAATGATACTTGGATTGGACAGTAGGGAAAGCTAAATACGTGCTATTCGGATTGGGACATGCAAATAAAGGATGTTTATCCAAAAAGTCAAGCACTAAAGCACGCATTTGTGTTAAATGTTCGAGAAAAGCATCCAACCAATATTTGCAATCATTCAAAGCGGTAGCCGCTGCAATTTGTGAAATTGTGGAAACACCATAAGCCGTAGAAGCGTGTTTTGATGATTCGTAGAGGGCTTTGTAAGCCGCTTCACCGGGAGCTAAAATATAGCCAACGCGCAAGCCTGCGAGACCAAAATTTTTGGACAATCCCGAAATGATATAAGTTCGCTTCGCAAATTCTTCATCTAAACTGCTGATACTGTGAAATGTATGCGGCGTATACACAATATCCGCCCAAATTTCATCTGACACAATTGACAGATTGTATTGACATGCTAATTTACCGATGGATTCCAAGTGATTTTTACTCAGTAATTTACCAAGTGGATTGTTGGGATTGCAAATAAAAATAGCTTTTGTTTTGGGATTAATTGCTGCTTCTAATTCCTCTAAGTCAAATTCAGCGGTGTCTTTATTTACATTACATGTGACGACTTTCGCGCCTGCATTTTCAATAGATTTTCGGAATAAAAAATCAACAGGATTCGGAATAATCACCTCATCGCCGGGACGCAAAAGATGTCGAGCAGTAATGTAGAGTGCTTGCGCGGCACTATTGACGGGCAGAACGTGTTCGGGCGAACACCATATGTTTTTTTCGCGTTCATACCAATCCGAAACTGCCTCTCGAAAAACAGGCAAACCCTCCGCAGGTCCATAAGAAAAATACCCCGCACGACTATAATCACTAATCGCTCGGCGAATCTCCTCTGCTATCGGAAAATCGGGATCGGCAGCCGTCAAAGGAATGACATCTTCGTCGAGCGTAGCCCAGCGATAATTGTAGGCGCGTTCGCGCAATGTGTTGATATTGACTGATTTATCATCAAACAAATTTTGCTTGTATGTAGTTGGTATCTGCATGTGTAAATGGTGCTTTATATTCATCGGTGCTGTGTTCGCCGAGAAATTGTTCGAGTAATGCGTCGCCTTCTTTGGTATATCCGTCAATGGTTTTGTAGCGAAAATCGGTGAAGGTGGCGAAGCACTTTTTCATCTTTTCAACTGATTGATATTCACTCAAAAAGTGAGATAGCAATACGGAATCTTCTATTGCCGAATTTGCTCCTTGACTCGTCAATGAAATCAAGGGATGCGCCGCATCGCCAATGAGGATGATGCCGTTTTTGTGAAATTTGGGTAACATTTTCATGCGTCGAATATCCCAAAAATAGGCTTGTGAAAAATCGCTGAGGTCAGCGACTTGTTTGAAAGTAGGAGGGAAGTGCTTAATGGCGTTCAATACAAATTCGCGTTTGAGTTCGGTGTCGTTGCTATTCAAAGCGTGTTTTGAGGTTTTGAATTGCAAAAACCAAACGTACTTTCCGTGTCCGAAAGGTACGAGTCCCATAGCGAGGTCTTCGTCTTGGAGTTTGAAAAATGTATCTCGTATATTGTCTTGTAATTCAGGTAGATCGACCATGCAAACAATTTCTTTATAGCCCACAGGTTCCAACTCATATTCGGGATATAAGGTACGGCGTACCTGCGAGCGTACACCATCCGCACCGATGATGAGGTCTCCGTATTCGGCAGTATCGTCTTTGAAATGCACACCTACGGCTTCTCCTTTTTCATTATATTCGAAGTGAGAGAAATTTTTGTTGTAGGCGATGTCCTCTTCCTCCAATTCGCTTGTCAACATTTCAATACAATCGCCTCTGCGTAATGCTAAAAAATCATTCAAATCTCGCTCTGCGATTACATTTTGCTGAAGGTCAAATGCCATGAAGTAATTAATTGGATTGCCGATTTTTTTAATTTTATTGCCCAATCCCATCAAATTCAGTGCATCAATCCCGTTTTTCAACATCAAAAAACCCAATCCGCGACGACCATCAGGCGGTCTTCGCTCAAAAACTTTTGCCTTGAAACCGATTTTTTTCAAATTAATCGCCGTAGTCAAACCCGCCATACCGCCGCCAATAATGATGGCTTTGGATTTGCTATTGACTCGCCGAATAATAGAAAAATTTGAATCCTTTTTTCGCCAAAAAATACTGTGTGAATAGGTTTCTTTAATGACTTCACCCTTTAAATAAAGTGCTTCGAGTTCCTGCTCTACTTGTTTGACGCTTTTATTAAGAATGACAGCAATTTCTTTAGATGCCAAGAAGTCCACCTGAGAAAGCAAGTATGATGTACTATACGTAGCAACCTGTTTTTGAATAGGTTGTCGCGATACTTTTACCAATGCTTTTTCCCAAGTCGGATAATCTGCTGCGCTTTCTACTTTTTCCCATTCACCAATATCATTCACAAAAATGAGCGTTGGAAATTCCCGCACATCCCATTTTTCTTTGTCCTGAAGGTCTCTTTGAAATTTGCTGCGGATTTTTGGAGAGTAGAAATCACGCATGAACCATTTTATATCCAATCCGGCGATTTTTACTGCGTGTTTGATAACATATTCTTGTGAAATATCCTTCTTCTTGAGAAAAAGCATTTCCCGGAGGATACGTAAAAAAGTGAGGGCTTTGGTTATGCCTTGTTTTTGGGCGGCATAATAGGCGAGCGAGGGTGGATAGGAAGACTCAATTGGCTGTTCGAGCCAGATATCTCCATCCATATTCATTTCGGCGGCTTGAGAGGTACTGTCCCATAGATTTTTTAATTCTTCGGGCTTAAATACGCTCTGCGTTTTGCGCTGGAACGCTTCTATCGACTCCAACAGCCCCCCCATACGATGTTCTATGTCGATATGGTCACTATATTCTACCGCTAATTTACGGATATAAGGCTCCTTCACCCAACATGTCGAACATATCGGATCACCATAATAAATGACCTTTAGTTTTTTTTTGGCTCGAATAAGAGGGTGCGCAAATGCGGTCATAGCTAATCAACAATTAACACAATTCTTTTTGATAAACCTGATTTTTATTATTTTGAATGTAATTTTAAGCATCTGATTATCAATGATTTGGAGTTTATTTTGTTTTGAAAAAGACAAAAGAATTTTTAATCAAATTAAAATAATTTTAATTTAAATCAGGTGGTAAATAATAAAATTTAGTGGGAATAGGTTGTTAATTGTCAATACTTGGATGAAGTACAAGTAACTCAAGTTGTTAACTTGAGTAAGTTCCAAATCACAAGCACCAAATTCCAAATGATATTAATGTAAAATACATTTGAATGGGTATTTGGAATTTGTGTTTTGAAATTTTCAAGTTATTTTAACTTGATTTGTGTTGATTGTTTTACGAAAAAGAATAAGCTAAGGTTACGTTTTAGGATTCTTTTTTGAAAAAATACACAATGTGTTGAATATCTGTTAATTAGGACTTAATCAATTTGCGGTGAAATAAGCCTCGTCGCATCCTGAATACATGCTTTCCCTTCTGAATGTCGGGAGTGCCAAGCACTTCTCCGCAACTTCCGCAAGCTAAATTTGGCGCATCGCTAAAATCTTCTAATTGCTTGACTAAAGATTGCGGTTCCATAATTCTGTGGAAGTATAGACGCACGATGCCTTTCCCGCTACCGTATTTGTGGTAGGTGAGTCGGTAGGTTTGGCATTTGCCGCAGGAGATGTGATATGTTTTGTATTTTTTTGACAAAAAAATTATTTCAAACGAAAGAAAATAAAACCAATAAGAAGTATCAAAGCCAAAGATAATAAGTGAAATCGAAGTCGCCAATTAGATGTGTTTTCTACCTGATTTTCAGTGTGTTCTATTGAATTACTCCAAGCAGTAAATACATCAACTATGACTAATTGTCCAAAGATATATTTGCGTTCTGAATCGCGTGTGTAAGCCCCACCAAAACTCTTGATACAATTTCTCAGTCCTTCATATAGCGTCCAATTTTCGTATTTTGCCACCATACGTTGCCCCACGATAGATGCCACGCCTCCAATCTCCCAAATCACAGGACCGGAATCAACGTCACCCTCTCCATCCTGCCCCTTCGGATATTCCCGAAATCCCGGTAAACCCAAACGATAATCCAGAAAAAGTTCTTTATAAATCTCAAATTGTTCGTTGGCAAATTGCTCGTCAATATCTTTCAAAAAAAGTAAAATCAAACTCTGTGAACACCCTCTTGCGCTTTCGATAGTCATTCCCTTCATGTTGACTTTGTGTGGTAGTAGTCCGGTTTCAGGGTCTAATTTTGTTTTCATTTTTGCCACATAATTTTGAATGTCTTTTTGATAAGTAGGCTCGAAAATTTCATCATGCAAATCAATCGAAGCCGCCGCAATCAAGCCATCGGCGGGCCAAGTTTTAGTTGCATAAGCTTCTAAATATGGGCTTTCAGATTCCCGCATAGCAGCGGCAATATCATCACAATTTTTCTTGAAAAATTCGACATCCTCCGGTGCCTTCTCCCTTTGAATTTGAAGCTGACGCCCCAGCAATAAATTGGTCCAGCCGCGATAAAACGCCCCATATTCTAAAGGAACATCCCTGCCAAAAGTAGATTTGGCAATCGGCGAATGAACGGCTTTTACCGACTTGCGAATTTCCTCAATTCCCTCTTGATAAATCGGTGATTTTTCATCCAAATGCTCTATCAAATTACACCAAGTCAAGCCATAAATTGTGTATAGAAAAACATAACCTTCGGGGTAAATATCTTGCATATCATAAGCGGCTTTGTTCTCAATATGTCTTTTGACAAAACGGAGTTGATGATACACATCTTGATTGTAGGATTGCCCATTTGTGGTTGAAAAATTTGGTTGATAATAAAGCGAAAAATTCAGATAGATGATAGGTAATGAAATGATAATCAGGGTAATTCGCAGCAATGTCTTGAAGAAGTTTTTCATGATTAATTCCTTGATAACCTTAGTTTTCTTTCACGTTAATTTGGTTTTTCGTGTTCTTTGTGTCCTTAGTGGTTCAGCCTCGTTTTCACATCCAAAGCATCCCGAAAACCATTCCCCACCAAATTGAACGCCAATACCATCAACATAATTGCCAATCCGGGAACGATAGCCGGAAAAGGGTTATTACTTTTCAAGAGAAAACTATAATTTTCTGCCAACATCGTCCCCCAAGACGGCGTAGGCGGTTGTATGCCGAATCCCAAATAACTCAATCCTGCTTCGATGAGAATGGCAATTGCAAAATTAGCCGCAGCCACGACCATCACAGGTCCGAGAATATTTGGTAAGATATGTCGTCGAATAATTCGCCCATCACTAAAACCAAGACTATTCGCAGCTTCTACAAACTGAATTTCGCGCAATGCCATCACCTGCCCACGCACGATACGTGCCACATCCACCCACATCGTCAGACCTACGGCAACAAAGATTTGCCAAAACCCGCGCCCCAATGCCAACACCAATGCAAACACCAATAATAAAGTCGGAATCGACCACATTGTATTGATAATCAACATAATGAAGTCATCGACTCGTCCGCCGAAATATCCCGCAATCGCGCCCATCGTAATTCCAATCGTCAGCGAAATCAACACAGCCAACAAACCCACTGCCAGCGACACTCGAATCCCAATCAACAAGCGACTCAGCAGGCAACGTCCCAAGCCATCCGTCCCGAAATGATAGGTGTGCATGTAGATGTGTGCGTCTTCAATTTGAGATTTTAATTCAGTAGCAGAAACGGTTTTTTGTTGATTGTTGATAGTTTGAAAAGCAGCAACCCCTTTCGTAGTAATGACCTCAGGATTCGTCACAGAAAGTGGATAAACCACATCAGCAAGGTCAATAACTGTCGTATTGTCCACCGTTTCATCATCCGAATAAATATCTACATAAATATGGCTTTCGTCAATCATGTAGTCACTCATTGGGATGAGCTTATAGGGATTTTCTGCGCCATATAGCATTTTTCCGAAAAAATTGCGGCGCGGTACTTCCCGATTTTTGTGGACTTTGAGCATCGGCACGGAAAAGCCGGGTGGTTTGAGGTTGATTTCGTTTACTTGGTCATTTGCATTCGGAGTCGAGTCGGGCGTAATCGCATAACCCAAAATTGCTATAATTACCGCTAACACAATCAATACCATACCCACTATCGCCGGTTTATTTTTCAATAATCGACGAAGGGCTTTTTGGGTGGGAGAAGTGGTATTTGTGTTGGTTGTTGACATGAATTTCGACTACTTATACTGTGAACGGGATAAATTTCGGAAAATATCAACGTCGTTAGACGTGATTCATTTGGTAGCCCCAAGTTTCAACTTGGGGGAGCAATTTCCCGACCCCAAATGAGTGTCATAGACACGGTGCATTAAGCTATGCAGCGTACCTACGGCACTCCCGTTGTGTGGGGATAAACCTTTCCCCAAGTTGAAACTTGGGGCTACTAAATCAGGCGTATCTATCGACACTTTTTTCAAAGATACAGTGCTTTTATTCTCCGAAATTTATGCCGTGCAAAGTATATTTCAAGGGAGAATTGATTAAAATGAATTCAATTTAGAAAAAATCGTAATGCTCCACTAAAGGAGGACCGGCAAAAAACTCGCCAATCAAGCCCCTCCATTCTTTAAATAGTTCTGATTCTCTAAAACCGACATTATGCGCCTCTACGGAAGTCCATTTTATCAGCAGAATATAACGATTATCCCGTTCTATACACTTTTGAAATTCATGTGATAGATAACCGGGAGATTGGCATATAACAGCTTGAGCTTTTTTTATTTGCCGTTCGAAATCTGCGGTTTTATCTTTTTTAATTTCTAATATCGCTAATTCTAAAATCATTTTTGATTTGAATTTTTTATTCTGAAAAGGTAAAAGTAAGAAAAAGTCCATGAATTATTATTTCATCGTTACTTATCGCTATTTTTTTTATTTTGCGCTTGTACTTGAACTTAAAAATGAAACAACTCAACATCCTCCTTCTCGAACCCTTTCATGCCGGCAGCCACAAAACTTGGGCAGAAGGTTTCAGGCTACATAGTCGTCATCATGTACAATTGCTGACCCTCAAAGGTCGGCATTGGAAATGGCGGATGCACGGTGGCGCAGTCACATTGGCGCAAAGATTTTTGGAGCAAAAAGATAATCCTGATGTCATTCTTGCGACCTCGATGCTTGACCTCACGACCTTTCTCACCCTTACACGCGAACGCACCGCACACATACCCGTAGTTTTGTATTTTCACGAAAACCAACTCACCTACCCTTGGTCGCCACGCGATGCGGATGTACAGCTTCGTCAAGACCGCCACTACGGATTTATCAATTATACGAGTGCATTGGCTGCAGATTTGGTTTTGTTCAATTCTGCGTATCACAAGGCTTCGTTTTTAGAGGCTTTGCAGATGTTTTTAAAGGTGTATCCTGACCATCGTGGCTTGCAAAATGTAGATAAAATCCGACTGAAAAGTGAGGTCTTATACTTGGGCATGAATTTGTCCAAGTTTGATGAATTTCGCGTAGCGAAAAATAATAAAGTGCCCACTATCTTATGGAATCATCGCTGGGAGTACGATAAAAATCCCAACGAATTTTTTGAAATTTTATATGAACTTTCTGAACTTCATTTTAACTTTGAGCTGATTATTTTAGGGGAAAATTATGCAGAATCACCACCAATTTTTGCAGAGGCAAAAGAAAAACTGGCAAAACATATTATCCACTTCGGCTATGCGGCTGATTTTGAAACTTATGCCCGATTGTTGTGGCAAGCGGATATTTTACCTGTCACGAGCCAACAAGATTTCTTTGGTGGAAGTGTGGTAGAAGCGATATACTGCGGAGCTTATCCTTTGTTACCCAGACGATTAGCTTACCCGGAGCATATACCAAATAAATATCAAACTCAACATTTGCACGATAATCGCGTTCAACTTAAAGTAATGCTCGAAAAATACATCAATAACTTTCAATTAAATGAATCGACCTCATTTAAATTTTATGTAGAAAAATATGATTGGAGTGCATGTATAAATGAGTATGATGCCCTCATAGAAAAACTATACAATAATAAAATGTCGTGAATACTACAAAATATCTTATTTTTGTGGGGTGTGTAAAACACGAGAGCTATCTTTAAGGTTTTTTAGGAGCAATAGCAAGTGGAAAATCCAAACTAATATGACAGCAACGAATCAATCGCTTTGGTATCTCGAAAACATAGATGTAATTGGCATCTTTTGTCCAACAAAACGCAGACAAGGGGCACATGAAAATGTGGCTCATAAGAACTTCAAAAAAGGTGAATATATTTATCTGCCCGAAGAAAGTTCCGATAAATTGTACTTCATAAATGAAGGCAGTATCAAGGTCGGCACGTACTCAGAAGATGGTAAGGAAATCACTAAAGCTATTCTTGGCAAAGGAGAAGTTTTCGGTGAGTTGGCATTAGTAGGCGAGGGGCAACGCCGCGATTTCGCAGTGGCACAAGAAACCACCAATACTTGTGTCGTGACCGTAGAAGAAATGCGTACCCTCATGCGCGACCACACCAAAATTGGTGTCTTTATCATGAATCTTATCGGTTCGCGATTGCTCAAAATGGAGCGTCGATTAGAGTCTTTAGTGTTCAAAGATTCTCGTACACGTATTGTTGAATTTTTATTGGAAATGGTAGAGGAGAGTGGTCAACGTGTGGGTTATGAATGGGTCGTCAGAAAGTTTTATACGCATCAGGAAATTGCTAATTTGACAGCTACTTCTCGTCAGACGGTTACGACTGTCTTGAATGAATTGAGAAATGATAATTTGATTACCTTTAATCGTAAACGCTTATTGGTCAGAGATAGAGAAGCATTGCAGGCACAAGCCTTAGC
>JAHDEO010000055.1:5148-7587 GCA_020628725.1 Saprospiraceae bacterium | reverse complement strand
TTATTATACATAAAGCTGCGCCCATTATCATCATAAAACACTTCTGTATCAATCGGGCGTAGCAGCCATTCATCACCAATAATTCCCGTCGTTTTTTGGTCTTCTGATTCCAGATAAATGTGTACACGATTACGTGGAGATTGACACTTAAATACGAATTTCTCCATCGCCCATCTTCCTTCTCCGTAAATCTCCGTCTCAAATTTCGGACTCACCACTTCCAATCCCACACGCTCTCCTTTTTCATTATATTCATAATAAAACAATTTCGGAAAACTACATTGACTACTATCCGCATACACCCAGATAGAAGTCTCAAAAATTGCGGGAAATTGCTTGGCATTCAAATGCCCGTCGTGTAATGTAATTTGGATACTATGTCCACTATTCACCGCACCTTCTCCACGAAATGTATGTGGCGATTTTTGTGCATTAAAATTTTTCCAAAGGACAAATTCGGGGACCTCACCCCCAGCCCCTCTCCTGCGAGGAGAGGGGAGTTTTACTCCCACTTCTGAAAGCGAAGTCTGTCCCCCTCTCTTTGTAGGAGAGGGGCTAGGGGTGAGGTATTCACGATATTTTACATTAATCTCCGAAAAACGAGTCTCAAACGCCGTCAAAGGCAATTCATACAAAGTCACCAACTCATTCCTAAAAATCTCATTTGCCTTCTGAATTAAACTTGACTCATCAGGAGCTAATCCACCGCTATTCAACACAATCATTAACAAGGGTTTATCATTCAAATCCTTTAAAATACGCTTCTCAATCAGGTCACTACTCAGCATTTGCGCCAACTTGCCCGCCTGCGAAATCGACGTGCGCGGCGAGTGCAAAGCCGCTATCGGTAAACCCGTTTCAAACGAACATTTGTACGCTTCCCGCGCCACCAATCCATCACGATAGATATACCATTTTTCAGAACCATTATTAAAATAAGGAATCGGCAAAATTGCTTGAAAATGATCGGGTTTAAAATTCGTTTGTGAGAGATAATTTCCGTAATCATTATTGTCTTTGAAATAAATATTTTTCCCCACATTTCTATACATCGTTTGCGCCGTATAATGTACATGCCAACCCGCTTCATTCGCCCAAAAACCCATTACAATAATACCCGCCAATACCGCCCATATTTTTTTATTTTTTATTAATAATAAATTTAAAAACAGATAAAACAAATACGCCATATACACACCATACACATAATAAAATGCCCAAGAAAATCGTCCCAATGACCGAAATTGACGCAATTGCGGTATCCAATCCAATAAAAACCCAAACCATATAAAAGGCAATGCAAATGAAAGGATTAACAAAAGAATAGAAGCCCAAAGTGTCGTATTGAGCGTTGGTTGATTGGTGAATTTCAAAAACTCAATCGGATTCCTTTTTTTGATAGAAAAATACAAACCACGTATCACCGTAAATATCAACACAGGCAAGCCCCAAAAACCAACATAGCCCATTCCTTCCATATCCACTTGCGGCAAATTCAGAAAATCCCACCAAGTACGGATATGACCCGTATTCGGAAAAAATATCGCCTCAAAACGACTCACGTATACCCACAAACCAAAGGGTGCGATATGGCGGTCTGTGACGGGATCAGTGATAGCAGTGAAGATACCGAGTATTAAAATTGGAATTAGGGCAACTGCGAAAAGAGTCGCGATTGTTTTCCAACGCGCACCCCTAACCCCTAAAGGGGAATCCACGTCAATTTCCGGCTGCGAGCGCGGACTCCCCTTTAAGGGTTGGGGGTGCGCGAAAGAAAAAATATTTTCCAAAAAATAAATCCCCGCAAAAGCCAGCACGAAAATACTCCCCAAAGGCAAATAATATGGATGCAGCAACCCGAAAAAAACAATACCTGCGATAATGCCCAAACCCCATCCGATTCTTAGCCGTTCACTATCCAACATCCGCAACAAAAACCACCACAACATCGGCACATACATCCCCAAAGCCAGACTATAATGAAACTCAATACGCCGCACCTGCGGCGAAAGAAAGCAAACGCACAAAGCCGCAGGAACTGCCCACCAAGCCGCTACGCCATAATGTCGCAAGATTTTGTAGAGAAAAAAAGTACACAGGCAAAACGCGAGTAATACCGTCAAATTAATAATTCCGACAGAATATGGATGCAGCGTAATGATATGATTATCAACAAAATTGAGTATCCAGGCATACACAGCAAAGCTATCCGTAAACAAATGGTGCTCACCATATGGATAAGTCATTCCATCAAACCAATAACCGCTTCCATACTTCAAATGATAGGCAAAAGTGTAGTAGTTTTTAATACCATCGCCGCCGGGATTGAAGAGCCGCCCATTGGGATTAAACAGAAAGCCGCCTAATGCTATCGCCAATATAGCAAAGGTGCATATCTGCAAAATAATTAACGGAAGATGACGGCGTATGAAATTCATT